>CAXUIA010000044.1:11882-12868 GCA_964250835.1 uncultured Acetobacteraceae bacterium
CCCCCCCCGCCCCCCCCCCCCCACCTCACCACCTCGCCCGCCGGCAGGGATGGAACGAGCGCCTCGAACATGGCCCGCATGATCGACGGTACGCCCGCCATCACATGCACGTTTCCGATCGTGAAACCAGGCGCCATCGACACCGGATTGTCGATCAGCGCCGCCCCGCGCGGCATCGTCGCCATGCGCCGCCTCGCCTCGTTGAACTCAATTCCGCGCGCCGCATACATCTCCGCGAGCCGCCGCGTCGCCTCGGGGTGCGGCTCCCATGGAACACCGAACGCAGCCGCGACGCACTCGCTTGTGATGTCGTCATGCGTGGGTCCAATTCCGCCGGTGGTAAACACGTGGTCGTAGCGCGCCCTGACCTCGTTGATCGTCTCCACAATCCGGTCCGTCACGTCCGGAATGACCCGCACTTCGCGCAAACCCAGCCCAAGCTCGCCCAGCCGTGTTGCCAGATGCTTGATGTTGGCATCCTGCGTACGGCCCGAGAGCACTTCGTTGCCGATGATCACCAGGCACGTTGTCGGATTTGCCATACCAATAACCTTACATCAGCCCCGCTTAGAGGAAAGCGGGGTTCAGAGAAAAGCCCGCAGCTTCGGGATCAGCGGCTTGCCGGCCGGCGTCATCGGATAGTCGCCGAGCGCGTGCGGCGCCACCCAGGCCAGTCGCTGCCCCTCGCGTCCGGCCGGCGTTCCGCGCCAGCGCCGGCAGACGAACAGCGGCATCAACAGATGCAGATCGCCGTAATCGTGTGAGGCGAAGCCAAACGGTGCGAAACAACCCGACGCGGCGTCGATCCCGAGTTCTTCGTGCAACTCACGCACCAGCGCATCTTCGGGCGCCTCGTGGGCCTCGATCTTGCCGCCGGGGAACTCCCATAGTCCAGCAAGCCGCTTGCCCTCCGGCCGTCGCGCCAGCAGCACCCGTCCTTCGCCGTCGATCAGCGCCGCGGCGGCGACCAGCAGGATACGCGACGC
>CAXUIA010000045.1:0-12631 GCA_964250835.1 uncultured Acetobacteraceae bacterium
ACTTGGCAATCTGCTCGGCCACACGATCAGAGTCCGCTCCCGCCGTGGCATAGGGTCTGTGTTTGCGGTCGAGGTTCCACTGGCGGCAGAGGTCGTGCAGCCTATTCCGCGACACCCGCCCAAAGTCGTGGCAGCCGGCGCTGCGCACCGCAGCAGGACAATACTAGTTGTCGAGGATGATCCCGATCTGCGTGACTTGCTGCAGCTCTTCCTCAGCGATGAAACCTTGCGAGTAGTCACCGCACCTGACGGCACGACCGCTCTGGGATTGATCGGCGAACACCTGAAACCTGATCTCCTGCTCTCAGACTACAATCTTCCCAACGGCCTGACCGGGCTTGACCTCGCAGCAGGGGTTCGCAAGACGCTCGGTCAGGAAACTCCTGTCATCGTGCTGACCGGTGATGTGTCGGCCGACACCTTGCGCGCCGTCGAGCTCCAACGATGCGTGCGAATGAACAAACCCGTCAAACTTTCGGGGCTCAAGCAAGCAATTGATGGTCTCCTGTCGACGGACGTCCTTTATCGACCTGAGCTAAAGCTGATCCGCCCCTCAGCATCGGCCGACATGCCGACGGTATTCATCGTCGACGACGATCTCGGCATCCGCGACACCATACGCGATCTGCTCGTGTCGAGCAGCTATCATGCCGAAGCTTACCAAACCTGCGAAGCCTTTCTCGACACCTATAGGTCTCGCGAAGATCAGTGCCTCTTGATCGACGCGTATTTACCCGGGATGGGCGGGCTCGCCCTGATCGAGAAGCTGCGCGCGAACGGCGATCATCTGCCGGCCATCATGATCACCGGCAACAGCGACGTGCCGATGGCGGTTCACGCAATGAAGGCGGGAGCGTCAGACTTCATCGAGAAGCCGGTCGGTCACCAGGAGCTGCTCGTCAGCATCAAGCGTGCGCTTGAGGGAGAAAAAGACTCCGGTAAGCTGTCGGCTTGGCGAGAGGAGGCAACGCAGCACGTCGCCGATCTCACGCCGAGGCAGAGCGAGGTCATGGAGCGGGTTCTGGCCGGTCAGGCAAGCAAGAACATCGCCGCCGATCTCGGCATCAGTCAGCGCACGGTCGAGAACCATCGAGCGTCAATCATGAAGCGCACCGGCTCGGCCTCGCTGCCCGCACTGGCTCGACTGGCACTTGCCGCTGCCTGGACCGGATCCCCTTTGCGCGAAGGCTGAGGTTTAAGCGTCAGCCACCCGCCCCAGACTTGCCTGACGATCAGAATGTTGCCGAGTCCCAGGCGACCTCCAGGGCGTTCTCCACGAGTGTGACGCCGGCCGCAGCCCCGGCGATGTCGCCGGCTTCTTCTCGGTCTCGGGACGAACGGACATGTCCTTCCAGCCGAACAAAGCCTCCGTCTGCAAAGACGGAGATGTCAGTCCGGTCGCCAATCCATGATTACGCTTTGTTCCCATTGCAACTCAGCTAAGACCGCCTGCTGCAACTGATCGTCGTCCGACATGTTGTCCTCCCGGTTCAGGATCAGGGGTTTCGATTAGGCTGTGTTTGACTTCGACCTGGCCGAAGTGGTCGCGCGCATCCCGGCGCGGACGCTGGTGCTAGAACTCACCACCGTCGAGGATGGTATTCCGGCGCAGGGCCCACGGCTGAGCGCGCTCATGCCGAACGCGACCGTGCCGTCCATCCCGGTGACTTTAGTCGCAGCGCTGGAGCGCCGCGGCAATCGCCGACACGGTTCTCATATCCTGAAAAGCGACCCATGACCCAGCACAGCGACGGCGCGCATGGCGCAATCCAGCTCGAAGCCGGCTACGCGATCGAGCGGATCGTCGCCGGGTCGGGACTCCACACGGCAAACGGCATGAGCTTCGAACCCGCTGAACGGCTGTATGTCGCGAGCGTGTGCGGCGAGAGCATCTTCGCGTTGGACATCGTGACCGGCGCGGTGAGCGTCGAAGTCGGACCGTTCTCTGGCGAGGCCGACGACCTTCTGTTCACACCAGATGGTGACCTGATCTGGACGGTCCTCATGGAAGGCGCGGTTCGCCGGCGTTATCCGGATGGCAGCATGCGCGACCTCGCCACCGGGCTGCCCGGCATCAACTCGATCGCGCTGACCCGCGACGGCAGGCGGCTGTTCGTGGGCCAGGTGTTCATGGGCGAAGGGCTATGGGAGATCGATTTCGCCGGGACCGCGCCGCCGCAGCTGGTGGCCGACCATACCGGCGGGCTCAACGCCTTCCACTTCGGTCCAGACGGGATGGTCTACGCGCCGTCGTGGGACCGCGGGCAGGTGGTGCGGGTCGATCCGGAAGACGGCGCGACCACTGTGCTCGCCGACGGATACAGCGGGCTCCAAAGAAGTGAATCACTCATGATCAGATTACGCAAGGGGAAGTAACGCGACCGCTGATGCTGCTAGCGCTAAGCCACAAAATGCTCATCGTTCACGACGCTTACGTGCGCTGCCACGATCCTCCAGCCCTCGGCGAACCTGACCCAGCTCTGTTGCTGTCTCCCGATCTGGCCCGCGGCACCTTTACGCACGAACAGCGTGCTCGTAGTCGCAAAGTCGCGGCCGAACGTCGTGATTACTGTTCGGCGAAGGGCGCGATCAAGCCCGGCCGATGCGCGCGCACGCCGAAACTCGCGGATCTCATCAATCCCGTAGAGCGCTTCTGGGACGCCGTAGCGCACCGTGCGCTCGTCGTGCCAAAACAAATCGTCCAGTGCCGCGAGATCGTTGCGGATCAACGCACGTTCGTATCGCGCGAATGCCTGCTCGACCTGTTCGCGCGCACCGTCGTGATTGATCTCCATCTGGTCCCCTCTTAGGCAGCCACTTCGGCCACTGCCACACGCCCGATTAAACCGCTATGGGGTTCGGCCATGTTATTCTTTAATCGCCCCGGGGGTGGGCTTGCCATCAGCCAGCCCGCGCACGCCTGGATCTCCGGCCAGATCCTTGCCGAGTGGCACATTTCGCTTGATCCCAGCCTCGTGCTCGCCGCGGCACAGCACGATCTGGCTTGGCTCGATTGGGAGTGCGCCCCAACCTTTGATCCACGCACCGGCCGCCCGCACTTGTTCCGCGATGTCGGCGCGGCCGTGCACGCCCCGATGTGGACCCGCAGCGTCGACCGGGCGTTTCATGCCTGGGGTGCACGCCCGGCGCTGATGATCTCGCGACATGGCAGCGTGATCTACCGGCGCTTCACCGACCGACATCGCCTCAACCCGGCCGATGCCGTGGCCGCTGACCGCTTTCTGCGCGACCAGGCCCCGAAGGAAGCTGCCTGGGCAGCGCTACTCGATCTGGACGACCAGGTTCTTGCTCACGACACGAGCCTCATCGCGTTCGCCGACACGCTCTCGCTCGTATTCTGCGGCGAACTGACGGCACCGCTCGACATCGACGCTCCCGGCATCGGCCTGTTGCGCGTGGCCGCCGATGGAGCCGCCCAGGCCTTCACCCTATCGCCGTGGCCGTTCCGGACCGAAGCCGTCGCTTTCCAGGCCGAAGCGCGCCTCTTGCCCTCGGCAGGCCGGTTTGCCGACGAGGCATCAATGCAGGGCTGGATTGCCGATGCCGCGAACTGCGTGCCGTTCCGGGTGACGGCACGAAAATTGGATTGAGACAGCTTGGCTGTGGGAGAACTGGACGTGCATGCAACCAGAAAGGGGCAAGGCCTGGTGCTCCTCGCGTTGCTCCTCGCCTTGGGCGGCGGCTCGGTCAGTCTCGCCGCGTCGCCCAAAAAGGCTGCCATTTTGCTTCCGGGCAGCATTGGCGACCACAGTTGGAACGCGCTCGGTTATCAGATCCTGCAGAGTCTCAAGGCGGAAGGCTTCGAGACCGCCTATTCAGAGAACGTGGCCGACGCCGACGAGGAAAACGCACTTCAGGATTATGCGAGCCGGGACAGCGCTATCGTGATCGGCCATTCCGGTCGCTTCATGTCGGCCATGGAAGATGTCGCTCCGGGCTTCCCGCACACCCAATTCATCGTGACATCGGGCGACGCGGGCTCTTTGCCAAACGTGATGTCGATCGACTGGAACAACGCCCAGTTTGGTTGCGAGCTCGGCCTGCTTGCTGCCCGGATGAGTCACACCCACAAGGTCGCGGGGGTCTATGGCCTGGAGGGCGTGCCCAACATCACCGCGCAGGCGGGCGGGTTTCGTCTTTGCGCCACGAAAGCCGGCGCTTCCGTGACCGTGATCTACATCCGTGACATGGAGGACGCGGCGAGTGCCAAGGAAGCTGCTCTCGCACTGATCGCCAGTGGCAACGACGTGCTCACCGGTAAGCTAAATGCCGCCGAAGCAGGCCTCGTCGAGGCCGCCCGCGAAAAGGGCGTGTTCGTTACCGGCCGATCGCCCGACGACACGAGGAACGCGCCCAACGCGGTGCTGACCAACATCATCGAGGACTGGCCGTCGATGTTCCGGCCGGTCGCCGAGCAAGTGAGGGCCGGGAAAATTTCCGGCACCTTTACCGAGTACGGTTACAACACCGCCCCGGTGACCGGCGCCTCGCTTCGTTACGCCGCGGGCGCCGAGTTCAACCCCATAGTACCGTCAGCCGTGCAAAGTGAGCTTCGCGGGCTTGAGGCACGGTTTCGTTCGGGATTGGACACAATCAAGCCGACGCGCAAGGATGCACGAGCCGGCCAGTAGAGGGTGCCTGGGCCCGTCCCGCTCCTGTCGATGCGCGGGATCGTCAAGCGGTATGACAAAGTCATTGCCAACGACGGGATTGATTTCGAGTTAAGCGCCGGGCGTATTGTCGGCCTGCTCGGCGAGAACGGGTCCGGCAAAACCACGCTGATGCGCGTGCTGTTCGGCATGACGCGGCCCGACGCCGGCACGGTCGAGGTCAACGGCGTGCGGCTCTCCCGGCACAGCCCTGCACGGGCGATCGATGCTGGCGTCGCAATGATCCATCAGCACCTGATGCTGATCGACGCCGCGACCGTGCTCGACAATGTTATGCTCGGGTGGAAGCCGGCGGGCCGTATCCTGCGGCGGCGCGCGATTTCCGTTCGGGTCCGTCAAACAAGCGCGGAGCTCGGCCTCGATCTCGATCCCGACGCTCGCGTTTCGGAACTCTCGCTTGGCCGGCGGCAGCGTGTCGAGATCCTCAAGGCAGTGCTCCGCGGCGCCGATCTGCTCGTCCTCGATGAGCCCACCTCAAATCTAGCACCGCCCGAGATCGACGGGATGCTCGCCGTGCTGCGTCGTCTCCGCGCGCGTGGTACGGGTATCGTCTTCATCTCCCACAAACTCGGTGAGGTGCTCTCCGTATGTGACGAGGTCGTCGTGCTCCGCGCCGGACGCGTCGCGTCTCGGAGTGCCGCCGCCGGCGCCTCACGCGACGCACTGGCGGCCGATATGATCGGCTTAGACCGAGCGCCGTCTTCGGTGGTGACCCGCGACCATCGGCCTGCCAAGCGTATGCGTCTGAAAGCGACTGGCCTTGCCGGTCCGGGATTACCGGCGATCGACATCGAGCTTGCCGGCGGGAGCATACTGGGCATCGCCGGCGTCGACGGCAACGGGCAGATCGAACTGGTTGAGCTACTGGCAGGCATGCGGCGTCCCGTGTCCGGCACGTTGACGCTTGACGGACGAGATGTCACCCGCGCGTCGGTTGCCGCGCGGATACGCGCGGGGCTCGCCTACATGCCGGCCGACCGCAGCCGCACGAGCCTCTCGCGAGCAATGAGCATCGCCGAAAATCTGCTGCTACGCCGACGTCCCGGGCCGCCGGCTGACGCGCGCACCCTCATGAGCGCTTTCGACATCCGGGGCGCCGGTCCGCGCTCGGCGGTGGGGGTGTTATCGGGCGGCAATCAGCAGAAGGTCGTCGCGGCACGTGAGATCGGCTGCGATCCCGCCGTACTCGTTGCCCACCAGCCCACGTCTGGACTGGACCCAGGCGCCACCGCCTTCGTACTCGATCGCATCGCGGCACTTCGCGACGCGGGCGCTGCGATCCTCTACGTCACGTCTGAGCTCGACGAAATCCTCGCGATAGCCGATCAGGTCGCAGTCCTGTTCGACTTCCGCCTCGTTGGCCCGGTCGAGCGCGCGGCAGCCGATGCTCGCCGTCTCGGCCTGTGGATGTCGGGCGGCCATCTCGCATGAGACGCGTCATTGCAGCCTTGCCCGTCGTGGGCGCTCGGGCGTTTGCCGGCCGTTTGGTGGCGGCAGGGCTGCTCGCCGCCGCCGCCGCCGCCGTGCTTGTGGCGGTAGATGGTCACAACCCGTCCGAAGCGCTCGCTGCGTTCCTGCACGGCGCGTTTGGCTCGCGGCGCGCGATCGCCGCGGGGCTCGACCGCAGCACGCCCTATCTCTTGGCCGGCGTCGGCGTCGCGCTCTGCTTTCGGGCCGGCGTGATTAATATCGGTGCCGAAGGGCAAATCGCGATCGGCGGCCTCGGTGCCACGGCCGCCGCTCTGTTCTGCCCGACGGCAAATGCGTTCATCGCAGTCCCGTTCGCCCTGACGGCGGGGGCCCTCGGGGGAGCGCTCTGGGCCGGTGTGGCCGCGGCACTCCATCTCGCGCGGTCCGTGCACGAGGTGCTCGCAACCCTGCTCACCAACTTCGTGGCCCTGCTTCTGGTGCAGCTCGTCCTGGCTGGGCCTTTGGGCGAGGTTGGTGCCGGCTTCCTGCAATCACCGCCGATCCCCCATGCGGCTCGCCTGCCGCGCTTACCGTGGCTCGGCGCTCACGCCGGCCTGCTGATCGCGGTCGGCGCGGCCGCTTGCGGCTCGTGGGTGCTTTGGCGCACGCGGCTCGGCTTTGCACTCCGGCTGCTCGGCCAGTCACGATCGGCAGTCGCCTATGCCGGCTACCAGGCTCCGGCACTGGTCAGTGCTGTCATGCTGCTCGCGGGCGGGCTTGCCGGTATCGCCGGGGCTGCGGAGGTTCTGGGCCTACATCGCCGCATGGTTGAAGGGTTCTCCGCCGATTTTGGCTTCCGTGGCGTAACGGTTGCGCTGCTCGCCTTCCTCGAGCCACTCGCGACCATTCCAGCCGCCCTGCTCGTTGGCTTTCTCGAGACCGGTGCACAGGCGATGCAGCGCGATGTTGGTGTCCCCTCGTCCCTGGTGACAGTTCTCGAAGCAACGAGCGTTCTCTCTGTGCTCGCCGCCACCGCTCGCCGCGTACGCGCCTGAGTTTACTGTATGGATCTCCTCGCCTCCGCAGTCCGGATCGCTACTCCGCTCCTGCTGGCAGCAGCGGGCGGTCTCCTCTCGGAACGCGCCGGAGTGTTTGCCGTCGGCCTGGAGGGAATGATGCTCGCGGGCGCCTTCGCCGCCGTGCTCGGCGCGGCGTTCGCAGGCGTTGGCGTCGCGATAGCGGCAGCATCGGTGGCAGGTGGGCTGATCGGACTTGTCGTGGCGATCGTCGCGGTGCGCTGCCGCGCCGATCAGATGGTGACCGGCCTGTCGGCGAATATTCTTGCAATTGGCGCGACGAGTTACGCGTCCCGGCTGGTTCCCGGTCAACTGCCCACTCTGCGCCCACTGTCCGTTTGGCGATGCCCGGTGCTCAGCGACCTCCCATGGATCGGTGGCCTGTTCGTTCAGCCGCCACTTACCTGGCTCGCGCTGGTTCTGCTCGTCGGCGT
Organism: uncultured Acetobacteraceae bacterium; assembly: GCA_964250835.1. Taxonomy (GTDB): domain Bacteria; phylum Pseudomonadota; class Alphaproteobacteria; order Acetobacterales; family Acetobacteraceae; genus CAXTPV01. The sequence goes on from CAXUIA010000045.1 coordinate 7,612, forward strand.
GGCGTCCTTTCTGCGGCTGACGCAGGCCGGTTTGACGCTCCGCGCGACGGGTGAAAATCCGGACGCCGTGTTCGCGTCCGGGGCCGATCCGTTGTCGGTCCGCATGCGTGCAGTCATCGCCTGTGGCGCAATCGCCGGCCTCGGCGGCGCGGTGCTGCCTCTGCAGCAGGTCGGCACGTTCACCGAGAACATGACCGGCGGTCGTGGCTATGTTGCCCGGGCATCCTTGATCGTTGGTAGCTGGCATGCCTCCGGCGCGGCGGCCGCGTGTCTTGCCTTCGGCGCCGCCGAGGCATTCCAGCTCGAGCTCGAAGCCGCCGGGACGTCCGGCAATCCATATCTTCTGCAGATGCTGCCCTACATGACCGCGCTCATGATCCTGGCGGTCATGGGTCGCGGCACGCGGCTGCCCGCCGCGATCGGACGTCCGCTATCATCACGCTGAGCAGGAGTTCTGCTCAGGCCCGCATGATATGGCTTGGTCGCGCGCCGCAGGAGTAGCCGACATGATCACCCACGCAGAAACCGAAGCGTCTCCGAACAGCGAGCTCGCCCTTGAGGTGACTGCTTTGGCTGCCCGGCAGGGGATCGTCATACCGCCTGCCTGTATCGCTGAGGTTGCGTCCAGCCTCGAGATCCTTTGGATGCACATGGAAATTGTCCGAACTGCCGCCGCAGACGCGCCGTCGGATCCGGCAGAGTTCCTCGCGCCATGACGCACGCTGTCGAGACCGCTCACTCGATTTGCGCGGGTCGGACCAGTTCGGTCGAAGTCGTGCAGGAAACGCTTGCGCGGATCGAGCGCGTCGATAAGTCGCTCAACTGCTTCACGACCGTGCTTGCTGAGCGAGCGCTTGCAAACGCTGGTGCGGTCGACGTGGCAATCGCGGCGGGTCGCCGTGTGGGGCCGCTCGCGGGCGTGACCTTCGCTGTCAAAAACCTGTTCGACGTCGAAGGGCTCACGACGCGCGCCGGATCGAAAATCCTGCGCGACCACCCGGCTGCCGCGCGCGATGCGACGGCAGTCCAGCGCCTGCACGCGGCGGGCGCGGTGCTGATCGGCGCGCTCAACATGGACGAGTTCGCCTATGGCTTCGTCACTGAGAACGCGCATGACGGGCCAACCCGCAATCCGCACGCGCTCGACCGCATCGCTGGCGGTTCGTCCGGCGGATCGGCCGCCGCGGTCGCCGCCGGCCTCGTTCCCATCGCGCTCGGGTCCGACACCAACGGGTCGATCCGCGTTCCCGCGGCACTCTGCGGCGTCTACGGCCTCAAGCCCACCTTCGGCCGTCTGTCTCGCACGGGCACGTTCCCGTTCGTTCCCGACCTTGATTGTATCGGGCCTTTTGCGCGCAGCATCACGGACCTCGCGACCGTCTACGATGTTCTTCAAGGGTCCGATCTGTCGGACCCGGCTTGCACCACGCGATCTGTCAGCCTGTCGATGCCAAGCCTCGAGACAGCGCCGACTCCGCTGCGTGTGGGCGTACTCGGCGGCTGGTTCGCCCAGGGCGCGAGCGATGAAGCGCTTAGAGCGGTCCAGATCGTCGCGCGTGCGTTCTCGGGAGTCGGGGTGGCGGAAGTGGCGGGTGCCCGGAGCGCGCGGTCGGCGGCCTTCTGCCTGACTGCGGCGCAAGGAGCGGAGTTGCATCGCGACGATCTGTGTCTTCGGCCCTTCGACTTCGATCCGTCAACGCGCGACCGGCTGCTCGCCGGGCTCCTGATCCCGGCCACGGCCCTCTCCGCCGCACGCCGCGTACGGCGACGCTTCCAGGAGGAGATGCGCAGGTTATTTGACCGGTTCGATATCTTGTTGGCGCCTTCGACGCCGTTCTCGGCTCCGCAAATCGGTCAGGTCTTTGAGAGGATTGGTGGGCACGACGTCGCGATCCGCGCCAACCTCGGCATGTATACGCAGCCGATTAGCTTCGTCGGGCTCCCGGTGGTCTCGGTCCCCGTGGCGGCTTCCGGCGCGATGCCGCTCGGCGTGCAGATCATCGGTCCGGCCCACCAAGAGGTGTTGATCCTCCAAGTGGCGCGCCAGCTCGAGCGCGATGGTGTCGTGGGCGCCTGGCCTGTGCCTGGGTCGTAGCAGAGGTCAGGGCAATGCTGAACACGGTGCGTGCGCTCGGCGGGATGGTGACCTCGCCCCACCACTCCGCCAGTCAGGCCGGGCTTGACGTGCTGCGTGAAGGTGGGTCCGCGGTCCAAGCGGCCGTCGCGACCGCGGCGACACTCGCCGTTATTTACCCGCAGATGAACAGCATAGGCGGCGACGGTTTCTGGCTGATCGCCGAGCCGGGGCAGCCGCCCGTCGCGATTGAAGCGTGCGGACGCGCAGCCGTCGGAGCCGACGAAGCGCTCTATCGACGTCACGGTCACGGGACGATCCCCTGGCGCGGTCCGCTGGCTGCCAACACGGTAGCCGGCGCCGTGTCGGGCTGGGAGGCGGCGCTCGCCGTCGACGGGCGGCGGCAACGGCGAACGCTGCCGCTCGAGCGTCTGCTGCGCGACGCCATTCACTACGCTGAGACAGGATTTGCACCAGCGCGCTCGACGGTGTCGATGATCGTCGCAAAGGCGTCCGAGCTTCGCCACGTCTCGGGTTTTGCCGACCTGTTCCTACCGGGCGGAGAGGCTCCAAGCGAGTGGAGCGTGTTTCGGCAGCCGGCGCTCGGGCGGACGCTCCGCACACTCGCGGAGAACGGCCTGGAGAGCTTCTATCGTGGCGCGCTCGCGGCGAGCATCGCGCGTGACCTCGCATCAGCCGGATCGCCCGTTGCACTTGCCGACCTTGCCGCTCACGAGGCGTCGATTGGCGCGCCGCTGCATGCGGACATTCCCGGTGTCCGCATCTACAACACGAAACCACCGACCCAAGGCGTCGCATCTCTCATGATCGTCGCCTTGTTCTGGCGCCTCGGTGTCGAAGCGGCTGAGGACTTTGCTCACCTTCACGGATTGGTAGAGGCGACCAAGCGCGCCTTCCTCTATCGCGACGCTCACGTCCAGGATCCCGACCACATGGACGTCGATGCGCAAGCGGCACTTGATGATCGCGCCTGGCTCGAAGCGACAGCCCTCGGCATCGATCCCTTCCGGGCGCTCGCCTGGCCGCATGCAGCGGCTGGCGGCGACACTGTTTGGCTCGGCGTCATCGACGCCGATGGTCAGGCCGTCAGCATGATCCAGAGCACGTATTTTGAGTTCGGATCAGGCATCGTGCTGCCCGAAACCGGCATTGTCTGGCAAAACCGTGGTGCGAGCTTCGGACTAGGGAGTGGCCGGAACACGCTGCGGCCCCGTGCGCGACCGTTCCATACGCTCAGCCCCGCCATGGCACGCTTCGCCGATAGGCGCATTCTCGTCTACGGAACGATGGGAGGTGAAGGCCAGCCGCAAACTCAGGCGGCCGTCTTCAGCCGCTATGCTCTGTTCGGGCAGACATTACAGCAGGCCGTCACTGCACCCCGGTGGCTGCTCGGCCGCACCTGGGGAGAGCACAGCACGAGCCTCAAGCTCGAGGGCCGATTTGACTCTGCACTGGTCGAGCAACTTCTCCAAGCCGGCCATGTCGTCGAGCTGGTTGGTGACTTCAGCACCGTAATGGGACATGCCGGGGCAGTCGTACGTCACGCCAGCGGGATCCTCGAAGGAGCGGCCGATCCTCGCAGCGATGGCTCGGTGGCGGCGTTCTGAGCAGGGTTGTTAAGCATGTCTCACCGCGGCTGCCGCTGCAGATCCGGCTCAACCGAGTTGGAGATCGCCCGCTATGAGTAAGGGCGTTCGCGCTCATCGGCGAAGGCCGTTTGCACGAGTTGCCCCGCTGTGGCGCGCCCATCGTGGGCTGGGAGGTTGGCCATTGCGGGCCGTTGGAGTGCTCGCCTCAGGGTCTCAGATCGCGATATCGCGGGATCTTATCGAGACGTCGACTGCACATACGGCTTGCGGCCGCGTCTGCCGGTCGTCAGAGCCGAGAACCGGTGCCCGCCCTGCCAAGCCAGACGCCCCAGGACACGAGGTCACGGCCTCGACGAGCTGGCTCAGGGCCAGCAAGGCGGGCGGCTGCACTCCGCACGTGGCCCGCGTGCTCGACGAGCAAGCGTCGTCGGATGCGGTCTTTACTCGCGACGCGGCCTGCCAACGGTTTGGGCGGCACGCCGTGGCCGCCTGCATCGGATGCGCGGTCGCCGCCTCGAACACCGACGTCATCATCCGGGTCTGCGCCAGCGCTCTCCGCCTCGTCGGCGCGCGCCGCCTGCGCCGCGGCGTTCAGTTTGGCGATCTCTGCCCGGTCGCCCGCGACGGCCTGCCTTACGTGCGTCCGGCATCCTGCGTCTAAACCAGTAGGCTCCCCCTCGGCGCGTCAGATCCCATCCATCCGCTCCTTCACTGTGGAAACAGGCGTGTGGAGCAGCTCCGTGAAACGCCCGGAACGCAACTAACCTATGGGAGACATTGACTTGGCTGGGGGACCTGGATTCGAACCAGGGCTGACCGGGTCAGAGCCGGTAGTTCTACCGCTAAACTATCCCCCAAGGCGTTCCGTCCGGCAGCGCGGGCGATAGCATCGCGCAATGGCCCTGGCAACGGCCACCACTGCGCCCTTGCTCCTGCACGCTGCCAAGAGGACAATAGCAGCTCAGCCGAGCAGAGGACCAAGACGCTGGGCGAGCATGCCTCACTCACCACCCCGGCAGTCTCGTCCACGGCAGGAACGGCGGCAGCCGGGACGGCGGCAGCCGCGACGGCCATATCCGGAGCGGCTTGCACCCCGGTCTCCGCCGCGCTTGATCTGGGGACCAGCAACTGTCGCCTGATGCTGGCGACGCCGACGCGCAACGGCTTCCGCGTCATCGACAGCTTCAGCCGCGTCGTCCGCCTCGGCGAAGAGCTTCCCTCGACCGGCCGCCTCGGCGAGGCCGGCATGGAACGCACCATGACCGCACTGCGGCTCTGCCTGCAGAAAATGAGCCGCCAGCCGATCCACGCCATCACCGCGGTCGCAACTCAGGCC
>CAXUIA010000046.1:0-12459 GCA_964250835.1 uncultured Acetobacteraceae bacterium
GTCATATTATCACCCTTTTTAGTGTTGACCTTAGTGCGGCCTCACATTAGCTATTCTCTCAACGGTGCCAAGACGGCGCGGATACACGGAGAGCTAACATGATCACCCGCTCACAGTCTTTCCTTTCGCAGTCTTGCGGTATTGCTCTTGCCATCGCTGTCGCCATGTCGTCGACCGGTCATGCTCGCCACAACGTGTCGGGTTCCCCGAGTGTCACTTCTTCGTCCAGTGTTGCGGTTCTTGAGACGGGCGCCGGTCGCGCAGAGCGGGCGGGTCGTGCGACGCTGGCGAGCGTCAGCCCGAGCGCGTTTCACCAGAACAGTGTGACCCTGGCGAGCGTCAGCCCGAATGCATTCCATCAGAACCATGAAACGCTGGCGAGCGTCAGCCCGAACGCCTTTCATCAGAACACTGTGACGTTGGCGAGTGTTAGCCCGGGTGCCTTTCACCAAAACACTGTGACTCTGGCGGGCGTCAGCCCAGGTGCCTTTCACCAAAACACTGTGACTCTGGCGAGCGTCAGCCCGAACGCCTTTCATCAGAACACGGTGACCCTGGCGAGCGTCAGCCCGAATGCATTCCATCAGTATCATGCGACGCTGGCGAGCGTCAGTCCGAGCGCTTTTCATCAGAATGCCTATCGTCAATACGGCTAATCTCACCTGAGCGCGGCCGGGCATCCTCCTGTCTTATTGCAGGAGGTAATGCTTCTGGCGTCGGAGGGCGAAGACGACTAAGCTGACGCGCGCTTTTCGAACATCAGGTCGTGCGGCGCCGTTCAGCCTGTGGGTGGTCTATGCGTGGCGGCTGGATCTGTAGGTTACCGCCGCTCTCCCGTGCTTTGGCGGCTTGGATATCTCTCGGCCTCATCCTGTTTCTCATTATTAAGCCAGCGCAGGCCGCACGTTCTTCCTTTAGGACCTACGGAATCGAACAGGGGCTTGCCAGCCTCGATGTCTCCTGTTTGCACCAAGATCGTGGGGGATTCCTGCTGCTCTGCACGCAGCATGGCATTTTCACCTATGACGGCCGGCGCTTTGCAAATCTTGGAACAACTCAAGGTTTACGTGACGGCGGTCGGATTTCAGGCCTGTCCATAGGTGATGCAGGTCGAGTGGCCCTGAGCTACCCCGATGAGCTTTTCATTTCGGACCGGCAAACCGATGCTTCGGCTTCGCCGAACGTCCTCTCATTCCGGCCGATCGGCAATCCTGGCATCTCCTTCTTCTTTGACGGCGAAGCGCCCCATCACCTCGTGGCTTGGCGTTCGACATTCGCCTTTCTTGCAAACGGCGTAACGTTCCAGGTCGTGCTTGGAGAGCACGAGGCACCGCATCTTGGGGCTATGAGCTACACTCCCAAAGAGCGCCAAACGCTGGCGGGTGCGGTGGGCGTGTTCTCGATCCGCGGCCGTCTGTGGGAGACATTCGAGGACGGTCGTCTATGCGTGGCCGACCCCGGAGATGTGAGGTGTTACAACGCTCCTGAGGGTTTCGGAGATGGGCCATGGTTGGACGTCGTCGCGGGTCCTGGCGGCAGGATCTATGCGCGCTCCTTGAGGTTGTTCGGCACCTTGGATCCCAGACACGGGGGGTGGGCCGTCACTGATCTTCCCGATCAAGGGGGAGACTACAACGCCTACACGTTTCGGCTTGGCTTGTTTACGACGCCGGACGGGGAGTTCGTGACCCAGGCCGCTCATGGGCTTGACGTGCTTGCGCCGGAAGGGTGGCGAACCCTCACCATTGCGGACGGTGCGCCCCCCGGCCTGATTACGGGAGCACAAACCGACTCGGCAGGGCAATTCTGGTTGCAGATCTTCGGTCGTGGCCTTGCCCGATGGGTTGGTTATGGGCGGTGGGAAAATTTGCGGAAGGGAGATGGTCTATCGGCCGATGTCGCCTGGCAGACGGCGCGCTCTCAAGATGGACTGGTCTGGGTTGCGACCGACAACGGCGTCGACCGCGTGGTCCGTCGCGGCGACTCTCTTGATGTCGCCGAAATCGTTTCTGGGCCTGCATATGCGTTAGCGATTGCAGAGAACGGTGATGTCTGGAGTTCAAACGGCCAGAGAGGTGTGCGAGTTCTTCATCGCACAACGGGTGTGGTCACGACAATCGACGCCCCGTCGGTGGACTCGATCGCTCCTGATGCGACAGGCGGCGTTTGGCTTGGCACGGCGACTGGGTTGTTCCGTGTTGCGGGATCACTTCGGCCCGAACGGCTCACCGCGCCGTCCCTGCCAATTCTGGATATCAAGCCAGATGGTTCTGGCGGCGTCTTCTACATAGCGGGCAACCAACTTCGGCATCGACACGGAGACGGAACGGACGTGCCGGTTTCGGGTATGTGGCCGGGCGGTGGTTTTGGTCCGGTGGCGCTTGCTTTCGATCATAACGGCGATCTCTGGATAGCCGGCGCGGGAGGACTGTTCCGGTTCGTTCTTGGCGGCGACAAGGTCGTTGCGCTGGAAGCCGTCCCGGTTGCGGATACTGGTTCCAACAGTGTTCCGGCGGTGATGATCGATCACCGGGGATGGGTCTGGGCTGGAACGTCGCTGGGCGTGTCGGTCTTTGACGGGCATAGCTGGGTGTCAATCGATGCTGACTTCGGCCTGGTTGATGACGACGTCAATCAGGGCGGCATCCGGGAGGATCCTGACGGATCGGTGTGGATTGCGACAACACAGGGCATATCGCACCTGCTCGATCCTCGCTGGCTGTTCGAGGTGCGGCCGCTCCGGGTGATGGTCAGCGAGGCATTGTTGGGTTCTCGACCGGCCACGGACCAGCGGGTGGCTTACACGCGAGCCGCGCTCTCCGTGGAACTTGGAACGCCGAGCTTTGCGCTCGAGCAGTCGGTGCAGTTCAGGTATCGCCTGTCCGGAGTTGATAGCGACTGGGTGACGTCTGCCTCCGGGTTGGTGCGCTATCCGTTTGTGCCGCCTGGGCGGCATACGCTGACGGCGGTTGGCGTGGACGGGCTGACGCATCGCATTTCAGCGCCGGTGACGCTGACGATCGACATTGCCTATCCGTGGTGGGAGCGGTGGTGGTTTGAGGTCGCCGCGCTGTTGGTGGTCCTCATTGCCACGGCTGGTTTGGTCCACGCGATTATTCGGCTTCGGTTCCGGGTGATCTATGCCCGCCAGGCCGAGCTGAGACGTTTGGTCGACGAGCAGACGGCGCAGCTTCGGTTCATGGCGGCGCACGACAAGCTGACCGGCCTGCTGTCGCGGACGGAGATCGAGGAACGGCTGGCTGAGCGCCTCGCGACGGGTCCGGTCGGCGAAGAACTCGTGGTGGCGCTTATTGACGTCGACCATTTCAAGAAAATCAACGACACGTACGGCCACCTCGCGGGGGATGACGTGCTTCGTACGTTGGGGCGGCTCGTGTTGCGGTGCCTGCGTGAAGGCGATTGTGCTGGCCGCTACGGCGGCGAGGAGATCCTCCTCGTGCTTAGCGATGAGGACGGGGGCGGAGCGGATCGCATTTTAGATCTGCACCATATGGTCCGTGGTTCGCCGTTTCCGTCGAAGAGAGAGATACTGCGGATCACCTGCTCGATTGGCGTCGCCTGGGCAGTGCATGGCGACAGTTGGGAGTCGCTGCTTGGCCGGGCCGATAACGCTCTGTATGACGCCAAGCGTGGCGGCCGCGACCGGATCGTGGAGTGTCCCCGGACAGGGCAGAGCATCGACGCCGACTAGCCGGTCATGGGTTCCAAGGGCACTTGCCCTTTGGCGGGGCTTGCGGCGGAGCCCATTGCTAGGTCGCCTGACAAGCCGCGCAGATGCCGTCGAGCTCGACGACGGCGTGGCCGGGCTGGAAGCTGTGCCGACCGGCGGCGCGTTCGAGCGCCTGGGTGATCGAGCTATCGTCGATCTCGATCACGGCGCCGCAGCGGCGGCAGATCAGGAACTGCACGTGGTGGCGGTGGCCCGCGCCGCAGCAGGGAATAAAGGCGCTGAGCTTCTCGAGCTTGTGGACCAAGCGCTGCTCGATGAGGAAGTCCAGCGCACGATAGATTGTGGGCGGAACGACACCCGCGCGGATTTCACGCAGACGATCCATGAGCTGGTAGGCGGTGAGCGGGCCGTGCGCGTCGAGCATGAGGCCGAGTACCGAGCGGCGCAGTTCGGTAAGCTGCGCGCCCTGGGCGGCGCAGAGGCGCGCGGCATGGTCAAGCTGGTCTTCGACTGCGTGGTCGCTGGGCTTCACGTCTGATTCCTCCGCCACGATTTTGGGGGCGGCGAAGCCTCAGCGCCAGCAGGCAGCTGAAAAAGGGCTCTGCCCCTTCACCTCGCCATGGGCGGGACCTTCGAGTCCCTTTCATGTGTCAGGCGGGTCTGGGGCGGCTCGCCCGAGACGGGTCCAAGGGCGTCATGCCGCAGGCGTGCTGACGCATGACGCGCCTGGAATTAGACGAAGTGCTCGGTGAGCGGCGCAAAGCCGTTGAAACGCTGGCTCGCGTAGGTGCTGACGTAGGCACCGGTGGCTTTCAGGGTCACGATGTCGCCCGTCTCGAGGGCAAGCGGAAGCCGGTAGTTGCTGCGCTCGTAGAGGATGTCGGCGCCGTCGCAGGTAGGGCCGGCGATGTTGACGGGGCCGGTGCTGGTGCCGTCGTGCGGGGTGGCAATGGCGTATTTGATCGCTTCGCCCTCGGTTTCGGCGAGGCCGCCGAAACGGCCGATGTCGAGATAAACCCAGCGCACCGGATCATCGCCCTTGCGGGTGACGAGGACGACCTCGGATTGGACAAGGCCGGCATCGCCCACGATGCAGCGGCCCGGCTCGATGACGATTTCCGGAAGATGGTTGCCGAAGTGACGGGTCATCGCGTGCATGATTGCGTCTGCGAAGCGCCCGATCTCGGGAACCTCGTCACGGTAGCGTGCGGGGAAGCCGCCTCCGCAATTGACCATGCGCAGGTCAACGCCCGCGCGGGTGAGGTCGGTGAAGAGGGTTGCGACGCGCGCGATCGCGACCTCGTAGGAGGAGGTTTCGGTCTGCTGGCTGCCGACGTGAAAGGAGAGGCCGTAGGCGTCGAGACCCAGTTCGCCGGCGCGAACCATCAAGTCGCGGGCATGGTCGAGCGTGGTGCCGAACTTGCGCGACAGCGGCCAGTCCGCCCCGGTGTTCTCGACGAGCAGGCGGCAGTAAACTCGGCTGCCTGGGGCGTGGCGGGCGATCTTTGCAAGCTCCTCGTCGCTATCGAAGGCGAACATCGGCACGCCATGCGCGTGGGCGCGTGCAATAGCGGTCGATTTCTTGATGGTGTTGCCGAAGCTGATCCGCTGTGGATCGGCGCCGGCGGCGAGGCACATCTCGATCTCCTCGATCGAAGCGGCGTCGAAATGCGAGCCGAGCCCGGTCAGGCGGCTGAGGATCGGAGCGGCGGGATTTGCCTTTACAGCGTAGTAGATGCGGGCCACGGGAAGCGCCGCGCGGAGCGCACGGTAATTCTCAGCAACGCGGTCGACGTCGACGACCATGAACGGCGTCGCTTGTGCACCAGACGAAAGAAAACGGGCGATATTTGGGGTCATCGCACCCGGCCTTCCCATGGATCGTCCGCCTGTTCAGTCTGCGGACAATTGTTGCGAAACGGTCGAACGAACCAGCGACCTTTGGAGCCCGCCCTGAGAGGCGAACCCGATTGCCAGAACGCTTGACGTCGTTGCGTAACCTTTGGGGCCAGAGGCACGTGCGTTGCTGCGTGGGGGGTGCATCTATGGCCCGGCGTGGCGCAATGCAACCGGTAATCGCGGCGCACCGTTCGATTGTTCGGCGACGTAGGTGAAACTGTTGTCATGACAAATGTTGGATCAGGGCCGGGGGGCAAGGCGAAAGTCGTCAAGCTCCCGGGACGCGGCGGCGGCACGGCGGAGGTCGACCTCGACAGTGAGCGGGCACGGCAGCTTGGCCGCCAAGCGCGCCGTCCGACGCAAATCCCTTGGACGGGTTGGAAGCGGGTCCTCAAGCGGACGGTGAACGAGGTGATCTCGGACCGGGTGTCGCTGGCGTCGGCCGGCTGTGCGTTCTACGCGGTGCTGGCGATGTTCCCGGCAATCTCGATGCTGGTCGCGTTATACGGGTTGCTGTTCGATCCGCGGACGGTTGAGCAGCAGATGCTTCTGCTGCGCGATATCCTGCCGGCGAGCGCGCTGGAGCTGATCTCGTCACGGGTGCATGAGCTGGTGACCAAGCCACCGGGGACGCTGACGTTCTCGTTCGTGATCAGCCTGCTGATCACGCTGTGGTCGTCGTCGGCGGGGACGAAGTCGCTGCTGTCGGCGCTCAACATCGCCTACGAGGAGAAGGAGACGCGGAGCTTCCTGCGTTACCAGGCGACCGCGATGTCGATGACGCTGAGCGGGATCCTGGGAACGGGGCTGGCAGTGGCGCTGCTGGTGGCGTTGCCGCCGATCCTGACCTACGTGCCGCAGCAGTTGGGGCTCACGGGCATCGTCACGCAGATCACCGGCTGGATCAGAGTGGGCAGCTTTGTGCTGATGCTCGCCTTTGTGGTGGGAGCACTATCGCTGCTCTACCGGTTCGGACCATCACGCCGGTCGCCGAGCTGGGGCTGGGTGTCGCCGGGGTCGCTGCTGGCGACGGGATTGTGGCTGATCGCGTCGCTGCTGTTCTCGTACTATGTCGGCCACATCGCGAGCTATGATGCGACCTACGGGCCGCTGGGCGCGATCGTCGGCATGATGATGTGGTTCTACGTCACGGCCTATGTCGTGCTGGTGGGCGCCGAGTTGAACGCGGAACTAGAGCTGCAGACTGCCGAGGACAGCACGATAGGTGGCGTGCAGCCTATCGGTGCGCGTGGCGCATATGTGGCCGACCATGTCGCGCATGATTGACGCGCGGTCGCGGTGCGAGAGCGTCGTCGTCGGGGGCTTCGGCGACTTCCTGGTCCTGTTCAGGGTCGTGGGTCAGGATGTCGATGTTTGTCGCGGGCGCGATGGTGACTTCAGCGACGCCTGAGCCGAGCATGTGGAGTTGGCGTGCGGCAGCGCGTGAGAGATCGATGATCCGATGGCCATGCCGCGGCTCACGATCGTTGACGGTTACAACGACGCTCTCGCCAGAATCGTCGGCGGTGACGAGGAGCCGGGTGCCGAGCGGAAGACTTGCGTGAGCGCAGGTGAGCTTTGCCTGATCGAAGCGGGCGCCGCTGGTGGTGTGTCGTCCGACCCAGTGGTTGCCATAATAACTAGCTTGGCCGCTCTGGGACCAATTGGAGGCGAGCTGACGGCCGTGAGCGGCGTGGGTGAAGAGCGTGGCCGAGACAGCCAACAGGCATCGGACAGGCGCGTTTGCGCCGGCGGGTCGTCGCACGTTTATGCCGCTCCTCCTGTGGCGAAGCGATTACGCCATCACGGAATCGTGGTGACAACATGATTCGTCACTTGCGGAGGATTTAAATTTACACGAGCCGGGAGGTTTTACTGCGGGGGCGCTGCCAGCGCCCCGTTATAGGAGCTGGTCCAGCCTGATCGGGAGGTCGCGCACACGCTTGGCCGTAGCATTGAACACCGCGTTGGCGACGGCGGCACCTGTTCCGGTGATGCCGATCTCGCCAATGCCACGCGCACCCATCGGCGCATGCGGATCAGGAATGTCGGTCCACATGACCTCGATGGCAGGGACGTCCATGTGCACCGGCAGGTGATACTCGGCCAGGCTCGGGTTCATGACGCGCCCGTTCCGCTCGTCAAACTGCGTCTCTTCCATCAGGGCGAGACCGAGCCCCATGATGATGCCGCCGCGAAACTGACTTGCCGCCGTTTTCGGGTTGAGGATCCGCCCGCAATCGAACGACCCCAGGAAGCGGCTGATCCGTATCTCGCCCGTTACCGCGTTCACGCGCGCTTCGCAGAACATCGCGCCGTGCGAGTGCATCGACCAGTGCTGCGTTTCGAACGGCATCGGCGCCTGCCCTTCGGCGCTCACCGTGTCCTGCCCTGCGCGGGACAGGATCGATGCGTAGCTCTCGTGACGTGACAGCTCGTCGAGCCTTGCCAGGCCAGCATCCAGGGCGACGACATCGTCCGGCTTTAGACCTGCGAGCGGCGAGTCGTTGCCCGCGAGCTTGAGCAGCTCCGTCATCAGTGCGCGATGCGCGACCAAAACCGACGCCCCGATGGACGCCGTCTGTTGCGACCCGCCCGCGAGCACGACGCCGGGGAACGCGGAGTCGCCATACAGAACGCTGCCCTGTTCCATCGGCAGGCCCAGCCGCTCGGCAGCGACCTGCGTCTGAGCGGTCGCGGTTCCCATCCCCATCTCATGCGCCGCTATCTCGACCGTCGCGCGACCGCTGCGGGTCAGGGTGATGCGCGCGGCACCACCCGGCATGCGGTAGTATGGGTAGGTCGCGGTCGCGCAGCCGAGCCCGACCAGCCATTCGCCCTCGCGCCGAGCGCCGGGCCGGCCGCGTTTCTCCCACCCGAACCGTGCCGCGCCCGCACGCCAGGCCGCGACGCCGTCGCGCTGTCAGAACGCGACCCCTGTGGTTGGATCGCGTTCCGGCTCGTTGCGTATTCTGAGCTCGATCGGATCGATGCCAAGCTGCTCGGCGAGCTCGTCGATTGCAGACTCGAGGGCAAACGTTCCGACCGCCTCTCCCGGTGCGCGCATGAACGTCGTGGCGATGGTGTCGAGCCGCACGACTTCGACGTCCAGCTTGAAGCTGTCGGAACCGTAGGCGCTGCGCGTGCCCACGATGAAGGGCTCGGGCATCGCGTTGTGCGGCGTCATCGCGACCGTGCCGGTGTGGATGATCGCGTTGAACCGGCCGTCGGCCGCAGCCGCGATCGCGACACGCTGCTCGGTGTGGCCGCGGCCACCGACGACGCGGTAGACGCCCTCGCGCGACAGGGCGATGCGCACTGGCCGGCCGGCAAGCCGTGATGCCGCGGCAGCCAGGATCTGGTGCTGGCATAACGTCTTGCTGCCGAAGCCGCCGCCGACATAGGGCGAGGTGACACGCACCTGGGCCTCGTCGATGCCGAACACCTGCGCGATTGACCAAGCGGTGTGCGTGACGCACTGGGTGGCGTCGTGGATGCGCAGCGTGTCGCCGTCCCAGAAGAGCGTGGTGGCGTGCGGCTCGATGGCGTTATGGTTGTGGCGCGGTGTGGTGTAGGTCGCGTCGATCTTGAACGAGGCGTCGGCGAGCGCCGCAACGGCGTCGCCGCCGGCGAGGTGAAGTTTCTCGCCCATGAATTTGGGCGGCTACGTTCCTTGCCCGCCCGCCGCGGCGAACGACGTCATCGCGGGCTCGGCGTCGTAGCTCACGCGGATCAGCGACTTCGCGTGGTTCGCCTGCTCCTGACTCGATGCGAGGACGACTGCGACGGGCTGGCCGTTCCAGTGCACCCGCTCGTCCTGCAGGACCGGGAGGTTGTCGCCTGCTGCCGCCTTGGCCGCGGTTCCGAACAACGGCGGAGTTTGGAGGCGCGGCGCGTTGAGGTGCGTCATGACCAGGACGACGCCTGGTTCGGCCTGCGCGTCGGCCGTATCAATCGAGGCGATCCGTCCTTTGGCAATGGTGCTGTAGAGGACCGCCGCGTAGGCCATGTCCTCGAGCGCGAACTCGGCCGCGAAGCGCGCGGCGCCACGCACCTTCAGCGGCCCGTCGAGGCGCGACACCGGCGCGCCGATCAGCCCGTGCTTGTGGGTGATCAGCGGGTCGGGCCGGCCGCCCGGCATCCAACTGTCCGGCGCGATCTGGACCGCCTTCTTCACCACGGCCTGTGCCGCGTCGCTGATGATGCTCATGGCCGCTCCGTCAGCTCGCCGAGCACGGAGGCGATGACCCGCCGTGCGAGCTCGATCTTGAATGCGTTGTCGCGAAGCGGCGCGGCGCCGGCGAGCTCCGTGTCCGCTGCCTCCATAAATGTCGCGTGGCTCGCCGGGCGACCGCGCAAGGCCGCCTCGGCCTTGAGAGCGCGCCAGGGTTTGTGCGCGACGCCGCCGAGAGCGAGGCGCACGTCGGAAATGGTGTCACCGTCCAGCTCGACGGCGGCGGCGACGGAGACCAACGCGAAGGCGTAGCTCGCGCGGTCGCGCACTTTTCGGTAGGTCGAGTTCTCCGCGACGCGCAGGGCGGGAATGGAAATTGCGGTGATCAGCTCGCCGGGTGCGAGCACCGTCTCGATCTCGGGATGTCCGCCGGGCAGGGTGTGCAGGCCGCTGAGCGGGAGCGTGCGTTCGCCCGATGGGCCATGGAGGTGCACGACGGCGTCGAGGCATTCAAGGGCCACGCACATGTCCGAGGGATGGGTCGCGACACAGGCGGGCGAGGCCCCCAGGATGGCGTGGATGCGGTTGAAGCCGTCGATGGCGTCGCATCCCTCGCCGGGATGACGTTTGTTGCAACGGGATGCGTCGTCGTAGAAGTAGGTGCAGCGGGTGCGCTGCAGGATGTTGCCGCCGACGGTCGCCATGTTGCGGATCTGGGGCGAGGCGCCGGCGACGATGGCGCGCGCCAGCACGGGGAAGCGGGTCCGCACCGTGCGGTGCTCGGCGACCGCTGTATTGCGGACGGCAGCACCGATGATGATACCGCCGTCCGGGGTTGCCGAGATCGTGTCGCTGAGCCCGGTGACGTCCACGAGTGCCGAGGGCGCTTCGACCGTCTCGCGCATGAGGTCGACGAGGTTGGTGCCGCCGCCCAGATAGCGGGCCGACACCGTGCCCCCGAGCCGGACAGCTTCGGCAACGTCGGCAGCGCGTGCGTAGGTGAAGGGGATCACTCAGCCGGCTCCGCATAGGTGGAGCTGACGGCGTCAACGATCCCGTTGTAGGCGCCGCAGCGGCAGAGATTGCCGCTCATGCGCTCCCGAATTTCGTCAGGCGTGAGTGGGATTATTTCGGAGGCGATGTTTGCGGTCACGTGGCTCGGTGAACCGCGCCGTATTTCTTCGATCATGCCGACGGCCGAGCAGATCTGGCCGGGCGTGCAGTATCCGCATTGAAAGCCGTCATGCTCGACAAAGGCCGCCTGCAGCGGGTGAAGGCCTTCGTCCGCCAGGCCCTCGATCGTGGTGATTGACTTGCCTTGGTATTGGACGGCCAGCGCGAGGCAGGAGAGCACGCGCGTGCCGTCCGCCAGCACGGTGCAGGCGCCGCACGCGCCCTGGTTGCAGCCCTGCTTCGTTCCAGTCAGGTGCAGGTGTTCGCGCAGGAAGTCGAGCAACGAGACGCGCGGGTCGGCTGGGAGCGCTGCCTCCGATTTATTGATACGAATGAGCATGTTTTTCTCTTGGTCCGACCGAGAGTGAAGTTATCGCTCAAAAACATCTTCAAGCGAGAACATTAAGTTCGCGGTCCAGGCGCGCTGCGCCTGCTGGCGTGCCGGGGCAGCGCCCTGCGATCATCGGATAAGGCCGGTGAGCGGGCTGGATGGATCGGCGCCGAGCCGGCGCGGCATGCGGCCTGCAAGGTAGGCAAGGCGACCGGCCTCGATTGCAGAACGCATGGCGCGCGCCATCAGGACGGGGTCGCGGGCGTGGGCGATGGCGGAGTTGAGCAGAACGGCGTCGCAGCCGATTTCCATGGCGATGGCGGCGTCGGACGCGGTGCCGACGCCGGCGTCGACGAGAACGGGAACGGATGACTGCTCGATCATGATCGACAGCATGGCGGCGTTCTGCAGACCCAGGCCCGAACCGATCGGGGCGCCGAGCGGCATGATGGCGACCGCGCCGAGATCCTCCAATCGCTTGGCGGCGACGGGGTCGTCGGCGCAGTAGACCATCACCTCGAAGCCGTCGGCGACGAGTGCCTTCGTCGCTTCCAGCGTGGCCTGCATGTCTGGGTAGAGGTGCGGCGGCGGGCCAAGCACCTCGAGCTTGACGAGGTTCCAGCCGCCGGCTTCGCGGGCGAGGCGAAGGGTTCGCACGGCGTCGTTGGCGGTGTGGCAGCCGGCTGTATTGGGCAGGTAAGTGTAGCGCTTGGGATCGACGTGGTCCTGCAGCATCGGCTGGCCCGGATCGGAAAGGTTCACGCGGCGAACGGCCACCGTGACGACCTCCGCGCCCGAGGCTTCGATGGCGGCGGCGGTCTGTTCAAGGTCGCGGTATTTGCCGGTGCCGACGATCAGGCGGGAGCGGAAGGTGCGGCCGGCGACGATCCAGTCATCGTTGTCGTGAAGAGTGGGGGCGCTGATGTCCATGGCGTTAGCCTCCACCGATGAAGTGGACGATCTCGATCCGGTCGCCGGGCTCGAGTGCTGTGCTGGGGTAGCGGGAACGGGGGACGACGGCCTCGTTGCGTTCGATGGCGACTTTGCCTCCGTCCAGGCCGAGCCCGGCCAGCACGGTCTCCAGCTCGGTGTCCTCGAACGAGTCGCCGCAACGCTTCCCGATCAGCGGCTCGGCGTCGTCCGGGACCAGCTCGGGCACGATCCGCCAGTCGTCGCTGCCCGGGATGAGCT
>CAXUIA010000047.1:0-11965 GCA_964250835.1 uncultured Acetobacteraceae bacterium
TTCAAATCCTGTCCCCGCAACCAAACACAATCATGGCAGAACCAAGAACGCCACCTCAACGGCGCTCAGAGCAATAACCCGTAACGCACGCCCATGAGATGGACCCAGCAGGACTCGGAACGCGCAGTCCGAGTATCTCCTGATGTCACGCGAGATCGCGTCCTTTGATCATTGCAGTGACGCTTGGAGCACGGCCGCGAAAACCGACGTAAAGCTCCATTGGATCGATGGTGTCACCCGCGGAGAGCAGTACGCGCAGGCGGGAGGCGGTGGCAGGGTCGAACGGGTCGCCCACCTCGGTGAAGGCGTCGAAACCGTCAGCGTCGAGCACTTCGGACCACATGTATGAGTAGTAGCCGGCAGCATATCCGCCGCCCGCGAACAGATGCTGAAAATGCGTTGGGCGATGGCGCAGGCCAATCTCGTGCGGCATGCCGATGCTGGCGAGAAACTGGCGCTCAAAGGCTTCGACGTCGATGCTGCCCGGCTCTGGATGACGATGCAGCGCCAAGTCGATCAGGGCTGAGGACGTATACTCGACCGTGCCAAAACCCTGGTTGAAGCCTTTCGCGGCCTGGATCTTCTCGATCAGGGTGTCAGGGATCGGGGTGCCGGTCTCGTGATGGTGTGCGTAGTGGCGTAGCGTTTCGGGAAGCTCGAACCAGTGTTCATAAATCTGGCTGGGCAGCTCGACGAAATCCTGACGGACCGAGGTGCCTGACTGCGACGGGTAACGCACGCGGCTGAGAAGGCCGTGTAACGCATGCCCAAACTCGTGGAACAGTGTGCGGGCGTCGTCGAAGCTGAGCAGCGTGGTGTCGGCGCGCGCGAAGTTGTTGTTGTTGACGATGATCGGCGACACCGGTTCGTCGAGTGCTTCTTGGTCGCGGTAGCTGCTCATCCAGGCGCCGGAGCGTTTGTCGGCGCGCGCCAGGTGGTCGACGAGGAAGATGCCGACATGACCGGTGGTGTCGATAACTTCGTAGGCGCGGACGTCAGGGTGATAGACGGGCAGGTCGGGTCGGGGATGGAGAGTGATGCCAAACAGACGCTGCGCGGTCTCGAAGGCGGCGGCCTGGATGTTGGCGAGCGGAAGGTATTGCTTGAGCTCGGCTTCGTCGATCGCGTAGTCGGCGCGTCGGACTTTTTCTGCGTAGTAGCGCCAATCCCAAGGTTCGAGGCCGCCATTGAGGCCTTCGCTTTGGGCGACCGCGAGAAGACGGTCACGTTCGGCTGCGGCCTTGCGGAGTGCGGGTGTCCAGACCTCCTGCAGGAGAGCTTCGACCGCGTCAGGCGTGCCGGCCATGGTGTCGGCGAGCCGGTATGCGGCGTAATCCTCGTAGCCGAGAAGTCGAGCGCGCTCGCGCCGGAGCGACAGGATTTGGGGAATGAGCGCGCGGTTATCGTGCGGACCGGGGTGAGCACCGCGCGCGGCCGAAGCGGCGTGGACGGTCTGAC
Organism: uncultured Acetobacteraceae bacterium; assembly: GCA_964250835.1. Classification (GTDB taxonomy): domain Bacteria; phylum Pseudomonadota; class Alphaproteobacteria; order Acetobacterales; family Acetobacteraceae; genus CAXTPV01. The sequence continues at coordinate 1,459 of CAXUIA010000047.1, forward strand.
GCAGGTCGCGGCGATCGGCGAAGGTGAGAAACGGGTCGACCGCCGAGCGGGCCAGCGTGACGATATGACCAGGCAGGCCGCGGTCGATGGCGGCCTGACGGGCGCCGGCGCGCATGAACTCCGGCAGGCCTTCAAGGTCGGATTCGTCGAGGGGAAGGTGCCAGGTCTTCTCGTCATGCAGAACATTCTGGCCGAAGCGGGTGTGCAGGACGGCCAGACGCTCGGAGATCGCGGCCATGCGGGCACGCCCGGCCTCGTCGAGACGGGCGCCGCTGCGGACGAAGCTGAGATGGGTGCGCGCCACGAGCCGGCGCGCGTCCGGGGCGAGGTCGAGCGTGTCACGGCTCGCGTAAACTGCCTCGACGCGAGCGAACAGGGCAGGGTCGAGTGCCACGCGCATGCGATGCTGAGCGAGGCGTGGCGACATCTCAGTATCAATCGCCTCGAGCGCGCTGCCGCCCAGGGAGGAGACGAGATTGAAGAAAACGGCGCTCACGCGAGAGAGGGTGCGGCCGCTGCGTTCAAGAGCCTCGATCGTGTTGGTGAAGTCAGCCGGAGCAGGGTTCTCCACGACGGAGGCGATGTCGGCCAGGTGTTCGTCCATCGCTTGCTCGTAGGCAGGGACGAAATGCTCTGGACGGATGAGGTCAAAGGGCGGAACGCCGAACGGGGTGATCCACGGTGCGAGCAGCGGGTTTGTGTCAGTCATGGGGAGAGTGGGAACCGGAGTGGCGCACGGGTCAAGCGAGGCAGGCTCAGCCCCGGACCAGCCAAACGACCTTCAGCCATATCGCCCATCTTGATCAGGCGCCGCCGACGCCATCGCCCACCATCTTCTGAGCGTCAACGACCTCGTCGAACTCCTGCTCGGAGATTTCGCCGGACTGCACCGCGGCCTGCTTGAGCGTGATGTCGTCATCCATTGCCTTGTGGGCGATCTCCGACGCCTTGTCGTAGCCGATCACCGGACTGAGTGCGGTCACCAGCATCACCGACTCTTCGACGAACCTGCGGATGCGCTTTTCGTTCAGTTCGGTTCCTTCGACCGAGTAAATTCGGAACTTCTCGCAGCCGTCGGCAAGTATCCTCGCCGAATGCAGGAAGTTGTTGATGATGATCGGCCGCATTGTGTTCAGTTCGAAGTTTCCCTGGCTACCGGCGAACGCGGTGGCGGTGTCCTCGCCGATCACCTGGATGCAGATCATCACCAGCGCCTCGCACTGAGTGGGGTTGACCTTTCCCGGCATGATGGAGCTGCCGGGTTCATTCTCCGGCAGCTTGAGCTCGCCAAGGCCACAGCGGGGACCCGAGGCGAGCCAGCGCATGTCGTTGGCGATCTTCATCAGCGCCACTGCAACGCTGCGCAATGCAGCGCTCGCGCGCACGGTCTGGTCGAGCGAGCCCTGGGCTGCGAACTTGTTGGGCGCGGTAATGAACGGCTTGCTCGTCAGTTCAGCGATCTTCGCCGCAACTTTCACGCTGAAGCCGGGCGGAGCATTGAGGCCGGTGCCGACCGCGGTGCCGCCGATGGCCAGTTCCATCAGACCAATACGGGCATGCTCAACCGCCGCCATTGCGTCGCGAACCTGGTGCGCGTAGCCGGACCATTCCTGACCAACGGTCAAGGGAACCGCGTCTTCGAGATGAGTGCGGCCGATCTTGACGACGGCGTTCCAGTCGGCCGCCTTGACCTCGATCACTTTGGCCAACGCATCGAGCTGCGGCAGCAGGTGATCGTCAATCTCCTTGACCGCAGCGATGTGCATGGCGGTCGGGAAGGTGTCGTTCGACGACTGCCCCATGTTGACGTCGTCATTCGGATGCACCGGTTCTTTGCTGCCGAGCTTGCCGCCCAGAAGCTGTATGCAGCGATTGGAAACGACTTCGTTGACATTCATGTTCGACTGCGTACCCGAACCGGTTTGCCAGACGTAGAGCGGAAAATGCGCGTCGAGTTGTCCCGAAATCACCTCGTCGGTCGCCCTCGTGATCGCCGCCGCCTTCCAATCGTCAAGTCGACCATCAGCCTGATTGACCAGGGCTGCGGCTTGCTTGACGATGCCATAGGCACGGTAGACCTCGACTGGCATCCGGTCGTGACCGATCGAAAAGTGAACCAGGCTGCGCTGTGTCTGCGCCCCCCAGTAACGATCGGCCGGCACCGCGATGCTCCCCATTGAGTCCGTCTCGGTCCGCTCACCCTGCGCATCAAGACCGACCGGAACATCCATCATCGTGTGCTTCGCTTGGTCGTTCATCGATTTGGCTTCCATCAACGTCGAACAGTAAGTCTGGATGTTGATCGCGACCGCCCAGCATCGTTCTGCGGCGGAAAACAGCAGATTACGGCTGAGCCGGTCGGCCCGGACCTGCGTCCGCCAGAACGCCAGCTCTCGGCCGCGTCTGCCCCCCGCAACCGACAGACGTGCAGACGACGCAAGGAGTCTTTGACGCTCCCAGAGCTCCTACGCCTCAGCCCTCTTGCCACCACCCGTCGTAAGCCGGATTGTCCCTTCCAACAACGGTCCCGAACGACCGAGATTGGGGAGCACGGCCATGAGACACACTATCGGGCGGCGTGAGTTCGCGTGGGGAAGCGCCGGTCTGCTTGCCGCCGGTACCGGTCTTCTGACCCGTCCCGCGATCGCCGCGGCCAGCAAGCCCTACAAGATCGCCCTCTCGAACTCATTCATTGGCAATAAGTGGCGGCTCGAGATGGAGAATGTCTTCAAGGCCGCTCTCCTGATGGAGCCCTTCAAAACCGACGTTCAAGGCCAGGTTTTCAACTCCGGCAACGATGTCTCCAAGCAATCGCAACAGCTCTCCAACCTCATCGCCGAGCGCGTCGATGCCATCGTCCTCGACGCCGCCTCGCCAACCGGCCTGAACGGCATCGTCCGCCAGGCAACCTCGCGCGGCATTCTCGTCATCGCCTTCGACAATCTCGTCACCGCCCCGTCCGCACTGACGGTCAACATCTCTCAATACGATCTCGGCAAGACACTCGCCGAATACCTCGCCAAGAAGCTCAATGGCCAAGGCAACGTCATCATGGTCACCGGTGTGGCCGGAACCCAGGTCGACGAGGACCGCAACAAGGGTGCCGACAGCGTCTGGCAGGCCAACCCCGGCATCAGGGTCGTCAACCGCTACAGCGGCATGTGGGACAGCTCGACGGCCGAACGCAACACCGCCGCCGTCCTTCCCAGCCTGCCCAAGATCGACGGCATATGGTGCCAGGGCGGCACCGACGGCGTGCTCAAGGCTTTCGTCTCCGCCGGCCGCACGCCGCTGCCGCCGACCGCCGGCGAATGCGAGAACGGCTTTCGCAAGTTCATGGTCGGCTACAACGGCCAGAAGGTGGAGGGCATCTCCATCGGCTCACCCCCGTTCCTCTCCGTCATCTCTCTCGAGCTCGCCCGCCGGATTTTGGCCGGTGAGTACCCGAAAAAGAGCATCCAGCTTCCGCTCGCCACTGTCACCGACAGAACCGTCAAGGTCGGCCAGACCGTCTTCCCCGACCAACCCGACAGCTTCTTCGACGACTTCACCGACAGCGGCGACCACGCCATGGTCAAGATGTGCGTCGACGCCGCCCTGAACGGCTCCGCCTGCACGGGCGGGCCGCTCGGAGTGACCCTTCCGAGCGCATGACCACCATACCGGCCACCATGGTCGAGGGGATCGGCCTCGGTCGTGCCTACGGCGGCGTCAAGGCTCTCGACGACGCCTCCTTTGAAGCCCGCGCCGGCGAGGTCCACGCCCTCGTCGGCGAGAACGGCGCCGGCAAATCCACCCTCATCAAGATCCTCGGCGGCCGCACCCGCCCCGACACCGGCACCGTCCGCATCAAGGGACAGCCTGTCGCACTGACCGGCCCCGACCATGCCCATACGCTCGGCGCCTGGACCGTGTTCCAGGAACTCACCCTGTTGCCGGCCCTCACGGTTGCCGAAAACCTCCTCCTCTCGCGCGAGCCCCGCTCCAAGCGCACCGGCCTCATCAACCGCCGTGCCGCCGAACGCCAGGCCGACGAGCTCCTCGCCGATCTCGGCATCCACCACATCGATCCGCTTGCGGCGGTAGAAGACATCTCCCTTTCGGAACGCCAGCTCGTCGAGATCGTCCGCGCCATCAGCCACCAACCCGCTATTCTCTTCCTCGACGAACCCACCTCATCCCTCGTCGAGCGTGAGGTCGTCTGGCTTTTCGGCCAGGTCCGCCGCCTGCGCGACGCCGGCACCTGCGTCGTTTTCACCTCGCACCGCTGGAACGAGATCACCTCGATCGCCGACCGCATCACCGTCTGCCGCAACGGCCGTCAGGTCGGCACCTTCACCCCCGACACGCTCGACGAAGACCAGGCCGTGACGCTCATGACCGGCCGACGCGTCGAAACCCTCTACCCGCCCGTCCCGACACTCGCTCCGGCCGCACCCGCGACGCTGCGGCTCCGCAACCTCTCCGCCTCCCGTGTGCGGGACGTGACCCTGACGCTCCACCAGGGCGAAATCCTCGGTGTCGGCGGCCTCGCCGGCCACGGCCACCGCGAGCTTTTCTTCGCCCTCTTCGGCGCCGAGCGCACCACCGCCGGCACCGTCGAGGTCGCCGGCAAGCGGGTCACCCTCCGCTCGCCACGCGACGCCATGCGCCACGACGTCGGCATCGCCCTCGTCCCCGAAGACCGCAAGACCGAGGGCCTGCTCCTGCAGATGAGCGTCCGCGACAACGTAACCCTGGCCATCCTCAAACGCCTCTCCGGCGCGGGCCTGCTCCGCCGCAGCCTCGAACGCCGCCTCGCGGCCGACCTCACCCTCCAGCTCAAGGTCAAGACTGCCGGCCCCGGCGCACCCGTGGGCTCACTCTCCGGCGGCAATCAACAAAAAGTCCTCCTCGGCCGCTGGCTTCTCGCCGAGCCGCGCATCCTGCTCCTCTACGACGTCACCCGCGGCGTCGACGTCGCCACCAAGTCCGAGATCTACGCCCTTGTCGGACGCCTCGCCGCGCAGGGCAAAGCCATTCTGTTCTACTCCAGCGACGCCGAGGAACTCGCCCACCTGACCCACCGCGTCCTGGTCATGCGCGAAGGCCGCATTGCCGCTGAGCTTACCGGCCATACGACTGCCGAAGACATCGTCTCAGCATCCGTGCGCGATGCCGCCTGAAGCACCAGGGGCTCTGCTCCTGGACCCCGCCAGAGGCAGGGCCTCCGGACGCCCTCAACGTCGTCCACGCTGGCAGCACCGTCTGACACAGGAGGCGGGGCTAGCGCTGGCCACCACCATGCTGGCGACAGCTATCCTCTTATACACCGCCATCTACTTCAGGGCTCAGCACCGCCTCCCCGGCGGCTTCGAGCTGACCTCGTCCGTCAACTCCACCATGCCGCTCGCCTTTGCCGCCATCGCCCAGACCCTGGTCGTGCTCACCCGCGGCATCGACCTCTCGGTCGGCGGCGTCGTCGACATCGCCAACGCAGTCGCCGCCATCACCATCGGGCCGTCGATCGCAAGCCAGGTCGGCTGGTCGCTCGTCATCCTCGCCATCGGCGCCTTCTGCGGCCTGATCAACGGCCTCCTTGTCACCATCGGCCGCCTGCAGCCGATCCTTGTGACGCTCGCCACCCTGTCGATCTTCCAAGGCATCGCCATCCGCATCCTCCCCCAACCCGGCGGCCAGATTCCGGAGCGCTACACCGACGCTCTCGCCAATCCCGCCTCGCCCACCTCGCTCGCCTTTCTCGTCCTCATCGGCATCTTCTGGTGGGCTTTCCGGCGCACGCGTCTCGGCGTCGGCATCTACGCCATCGGCAACGACGAGCCGGCCGCCCAGGCCAACGGTGTCGCCGTCCGGCGCACCCGCATCCTTGCCTACATACTCGGCGGCACGTTCTCTGCGGCGGCCGGCCTCTTCCTCGCCGCCAGTGCGACCGCCGGCGACGCCACCACCGGCAACACCTACACGCTGACCTCGATCGTCGCCGCCGTGCTCGGCGGCGTCTCCCTCTTCGGCGGCCGCGGCAGCGGGATCGGCGCCATCATCGGCGCTTTCATCTCGACGATGATCGTCAACATCCTCTTCTTCAGCCACATCGACCCGCTCTACCAATCTTTCTACGAAGGCCTGTTCCTCGTCATCGCCGTCGTTCTCGTCGCCGGCGTCGGCCGGCTCGCCAAACGGGCGGTCTGATCATGCGCGCTCTCCTCACCACCGAGGGCCGGCGCATCCTCTATGCGTTCGCCGCCGCGATCGCGCTGTTCGTCATCGGCAACATCGTCCGCCCCGGCTTCGCATCCTTTGACGGCGTTCGCGCCGTCCTCGTCGTCGCATCCTTCGTCGGTCTCGTCGCCGCCGGCCAGACCTTTGTCATCCTGATCGGCGGCATCGACCTTTCGGTGCCTTGGATACTCAACGCCGCCGCCATCCTCATGGTCGTGACCTCGCTGGGTCACAACGCACGCGCCTTTCCCGCCCTCCTCGTCACGCTCGCCATGGGCACCATGGTCGGCGCCCTGAACGGCATCGGCATCGCCGTCCTGGGCGTCCCCGCCGTCGTGATGACGCTCGCCATGAACGGCATCATGGAGGGCCTTTCGCTCGGCCTGAGCGGCGGCATGACCTGCCCGGCCTGTGCCAGCTATGCCCCGCCGATCGTCCAGGCCGCCGTGCACCACGACATTTTCGGCGTCCCTGCCATCCTCTATGTCTGGCTGATCGTCATCGTGCTCGTGTCGGTCGGCCTGAGCCTCACCACCTTCGGCCGCGCCACCTACGCGATCGGCAACAACGCGCGCGCCAGCTATCTCGCCGGCATCAACGTGCGCGCCGTCACCATCGCGCTCTACGCCCGCTCGGGTCTGTTCTCGGCGCTGGCCGGCATCGCCCTCGTCGGTTTCGGCGGCCAGGCCAGCCTCGGCATGGGCGATCCCTACCTGTTCCAGAGCATCGCCGCCGTGGTCATCGGCGGGGTCTACATCCTCGGCGGCCGCGGCCACTATATCGGCTCGGCCGCCGGCAGCATCAGCCTCGTGGCCCTGGTCTCGGTGCTGCTGGCGGCGAACATGCCCGAATACGGCCGCAACATCATCTACGGCGTCATTATCCTCGTCCTGCTCCTCCTCTACGGCCGCGAGCCCGGCGAGGCCTAGAACAGGCGCCGATATGGGACGGCTTGCCCCCGCACGCCCAAACATGCGGCGCAAGGGTTGGGTAAAGGGCGGAGCCCCTACCTAACTAGGAGGTCGAACCAGCAGGAGACACGCGTGACAAACCTCGTCGAGACCGTCGCCCGCGCGGCGATCAAAAGCGGTGTCGAGCTGGTCGCGTCCTACGCGCGCAAACGCCTCCCCAAAACCGAGAGCCCGTTCCTCGTGGGCATCCACGCGCCGATGCAAGCCGAGCTGACCCTCGAGAACCTCCCAGTCGCGGGCTCGATCCCGCCCGGGCTGAACGGCCGCTATCTCCGCATGAACGCCAACCCGGTCGTCATCGACCATTCGAGCCACTGGTTTCTCGGCGACGGCATGGTGCACGGCCTGTTGCTGAAGGACGGCGCCGTCGCGTGGTATCGCAACCGTTGGATCCGGTCGAAAACCGCCGCGGCGGCGCTCGGCAAACCCGAGGCACCCGGTCCGCGACGCGGACGCAACGACACCGTCAACACCAACATCGTCGCATTCGCCGGGCGGCCTTTCGCTCTTGTCGAGGCGGGCAGCTTCCCCGTCGAGCTCTCGCACGATCTCGACGAGCAGCATTACAACCCGTTCGACGGAACGCTCGAGGGATCCTTCACCGGCCACCCGCATCGCGACCCGCTCACCGGTGAGCACCACGCGATCGCCTACGACGCCAACATCTGGGATGCCGTGCGTCACGTCGTCGTCTCGCCGGCGGGCAAGGTCGTCCGCGACGTGCCGATCCCGGTCAAGGACGGTCCCTGCATTCACGACTGCGCGTTCACGGCGCGTTTCGTCGTCGTCTTCGACCTGCCGGTCACGTTTTCCATGCGCGCCGTCCTCGCCGGTCACGTATTCCCGTTCCGCTGGAATCCGTCGCATCGCGCGCGTGTCGGACTGATCCCCAGACGCGGCGATCCCTCGGATGCCATCTGGTGCGACGTCGATCCGTGCTTCGTCTTTCACGTGGCCAACGCGTTTGATCGCGAGGACGGCACGGTCATCCTCGACGTCATCACCTACGAAACGATGTTCACCTCGGGCGGCAGCGGGCTGGACGCACTCGGCCGGTTCGAGCGCTGGACCATCGATCCCGCGACACGGCGTCTCGATCGCCGCCTCCTCGACGACACGCCGCAGGAGTTCCCCCGGATCGACGAGCGGCGCTTCGGGCAACCCTACCGCTTCGCCTACACCGTCTCGGTTCCGCCCGACGGCAACCCCCAGCTCGTCGGCGCGACCCGGCTCCACAAGCACGACCTCGAAACCGGCGCGCGCCGTGTGCATGATTTCGGCGACGGCCATGTGCCCGGCGAGTTCATCTTCGTGCCCGCGGCGGCCGGCGCGGGCGAAGACGAGGGCTGGCTGCTCGGCCTCGTCATCAACACCGACAGCGACACCACCGATTGCGTCATTCTCGACGCGCGCGCCTTCGAGGCCGCCCCGGTCGCGACAGTCCGCCTGCCGCACCGCGTGCCGCCAGGCTTCCACGGCAACTGGTTCCCGGCCTCAGCGGTCTGAGATGTCCGCAACGAAGATCGCCTCGATCGTCGTCCCGAACACCGCCGCCAGCCTGAACGCCAGCGGCAGCGAGGGATCATACCGCCCGGTCTCGATGGCATTGACGGTCTGCCGCGACACGCCGAGCGCCTTGGCCAGATCGAGCTGGCTCCAGCCGCGTTCCCCACGCAGCGCCGGAAGCCGGTTTCTCAAGGATACCGGATCCGCGCCGCCAGCATCAGCGCGCTCCACAGCAGGAGCTGCGCCGGAAAGATCCACACGGTCGGAATGGAAGGTGCGCCCGTCCGCTCCAGCAGGCTCCAGCCATAGACAGCGACCCCGACCACCGCCGAAGACAACGCAAACGCACCAACGGTGAGCCGCTGCCGCAGCTCGTCCATGCGCGACACCAGCACGGGGAACAGCGCCAGGCCGAACGCCAGCGGCACGGCTGGCAGCAGCGCAACAATCCGCCGCAGTATCGAACTCTCGACGCCCGCTCGAAGCAATCTCACCGAAACCAGCGCGAGCAGCACATTAGCGATCCACACGCTGACCCAGATGACCAGACCACCACGCCAACGTCCCCGTGTCGGCGTCACGCGATGGCCAGCTCGATCCGTGCGGCTTCCCTCCGTTGCCGACGCGACAGCAGTATGCCCGTTGTCGTGATCAGCATCGTGACCAACACCGACAGCAGCCAGAACTGGTGCGCAGACGCCGGCACCCAGTGCAGCACCTCACGTGTCAGAATCTCGTTTCCTGCCGCCGCGCACAGCCCGATATACGCGCCCCCCATGCGCGCGGCATGCCGCGTCGCCCAGCCACGCTCACGATGGATCAACGGCAGCATCGCCCAGACGGTCGTCGACAGGCTCAGGACCGCAAACCCATGAAAAAGATTGACGTGCCCCGTCAGCCGATAGAGCGAGAGCGCGCAGCAGTTCAGCAGGACGGTGCTGAAGACGAACAGGTAACCCAATGCCCGATGCGACCGCGTGCCTTTGCGGGTTAAGAGGTTCACCAGCCCAACCGCCAAGGCGATCCAGCCCGCAACGAAGTGCACCCAGCCGAGACCTGACATGACCCCACCCGATGACAAGCATGCTTGTCACCATCCGCCGCTCGACGTCCGTATGTCAAGCGTCCTTTACATCGTCGGCGTCGTCACCGGCTCCAGGAACACCCGCGTTCCGCCCAGGCGCGAAAACAGATCTCCCCGGCAGGTCAGCACCAGGATCTGCATCCGCGTCGCCGCGTCCGCCAGGATGTCGAACATATGCTCAACCCGACGCTCGTCCGAAAATGCCAGCGCGTCGTCGAGGATCATCATCGCCGGCTTGCCGCGATCCACCAGCAGGCCCGCATAGCCCAGCCGCGCCAGGTGCGCGATCTGCTCGCGTGTCCCGTCCGACAGCGTCTCGAATGATTCCGAACCGCCGTCCCGGCGAACGGCGCTGACCCGGAAATCGGCGTCGCATTCGATCCGCGCGCCCGGGATCAGCAGTTCCAGATGCGGCGCGATCCGTCGTGTCAGCGGCAGCATCGTCGCCGCCCGCGCTTCGCCCAGCGTGTCCCGCAACGTCGACGCCAGCCGCTCGAGCGCCGCCACCTCCCGGTCCCACGCCGCCAGGCGGCGCGTCATCGCCTCCGCCGTCCGCGCGCACTCCGCCAGCGCCTCGTCCAGACCGGCGCCGCCCTCCGCGTCGATCCGCGCCCGCAGCGACGCCACCCGTTCGCCGAGTTGCCGCTCCCGTGCTTCCCGGTTCGCGCGCCTCTCCTCGAGACGCTCGATCCAGACCGGAAAAAGCGAAGGTTCGTAGCCCCCCCCC
>CAXUIA010000048.1:0-3398 GCA_964250835.1 uncultured Acetobacteraceae bacterium
ATAAATTCACGGCCAACGATGTCGGGGACTTCGTTCTAGGCGGCTATCAGAATGGTCCGATCTCAACGACGATTGCCTCGGTCAACACCGCAACCGGCGTTGCTCAGATGGCGGCTGCAAGCCCGGTGACGAATCCGGCAGGAACGGGAACAGTGGAGGTGGGCGCGGACGATACGGCAGCCATGCAGGCGGCGGTCTCCTTCGCGACCGCACGTGCGGGAGGTGCGGACCTGGTCCTGCCGATGGGCCGCTGCGCACTTAGCGGCGAGATAGACGTGGCCGACAGCACGTCGCTTCGGATCAGGGGTTCCGGCATTCAGTCGACCGACCTCAACTGGACGTCGCAAACCAATGGCCTGATCGTCAACGAGACAAATGGGGCTTCGGTCACGATCAGCGACTTCATGATCTCCAAACGGCTTGGCACCAACGGCTCGACGACGTTTGTCGGAACGGCGCTCTCAGTGGGAGGGGCGAAAGGTCAGACCGGCGAGAACAAGATCGCGGACGTTACGATCGAAGGTTCGAGTCCGGGCGGCCAGGTGGATGGCTGGAACCAGGGATTGGTCGAGACCAATCTTGCCCATTCCTACACGTCCCACGTCACGGTGCTGCAGCCGGGAGCACCGTTGCCCGCCAGCTACCCTGCGCCTGGTAGCACGGTGTCGTCGCTGACTGCGTCACCATTCGGGCAGGCGGCCGACATCGTTCTTCAGGGCACCAATGGAGGCTACTACATCGACGGTGCGCTTGACGGGCTGACAACGACGGGGGGAAACGTCAGCCTGGATCTCGCGTCGTTTCAGGGCGCCTATATCACCAACAGCAAGCTGACGTATGCCAATTATGGGCTGCGTGGTGACACGGCCGGCACAACCAGCGAACTGCTCAATCTTGGCAACAGCTACGTGATTTCCAACGTGGCAGACCTCTACTTCAATGGGGTCGGCAACAGTCAGATCACTGGAAATCTGTTTTGGCCATGGACCCCCAACGTGTCGAGCTGGGTCGGCGTATGGCTGCGAAACACCAACAACGACGAAATCACCGGCAACGACTTCCTCGGCCATGGCGGCCAGAACTCCGTTGCCGACTACGGGTCGTATATTTCCTGGGACAGCGGCGGCGGTTACGCGCACACGGTCACGGGGAACACGTTCTATTTGATCCACGGCACGGCGATGAGCAACGGGCCCAGCACAGGCGCAATCGTGGCGGTCGGCAACGCGATCATCAGCGCGACGATCGCGACGTCGGACCCGGCCTATGGTGCGACAAACGGCACCGGCAACGGTCCAGCGGCGACCACCGCGGGCATGGGAAACATGTACTTCGCCAACATCCTCAACGGCCTTACCGCGATGTCGGATGACGGCAACCGGAACATCCAGTTCGCCAAGAACCTCACCTGCGGCAATGCCTACGACAGTTGCACCTTCAAGGTGATCGGGAGTGCGGGTGGCGCTTCCTTCACCGTTGATCCATCCGGCAACGCAACGGCCGTCTCGTCGCTGACCGCGCCCAGCGTGACGACCGGCACGGCCGCCGGCCACCGCACGTTCGCGACCGATCTGACGCTGGGGAGCGGCGGCGCAACCTTCACCACCGACGGGAATGCTCCCGCCAGCGGCAACAGCTTGCCGAGCCTGCCGACGCCGTCGAAGTCGGGCGCAATCGAGTTGGAGGGAGAGGCCACTTGCCTCGATCCCGCGTCGGATGCCGAGACGTTCCAGTTCTCGGCGTTATGGGTGGCGAGCGCATCCGGAACGCTGTCGGTCAAATCCCTGACGGCGCCGGAGTTCGACGGACAGGCGTCGCCGCCAAAGGGCTGGGGCGTTCAGGCCGCCGTTGATTCGACGGGCACGCATCCCGTTCTCCAGATGACTGGCTTGCCCGCGTCGACCGATTGCAGCGCCCGGGCGTCGGAGACGTTTGTTCAATGATGTCACACGTTGAGGTGGAGTGTCTTTTCGCCTAGGTTAAGAACTTTCTTGGTGATTTGAGCAACGCCAGGCCGGTGTTCGGTCAGGCGCCAGAGCCGCGAGATGAGTGCAGGCATCGGACAATCAATGATCGACGGTTGGTCTGATGCACCCGCGTTCACCAGTGAGGAGCTGGTCGGGACGTTCTGGTCGTTCGGGCCGCTCGGCGAGGCGCCGCACTGTCCCTTCATGGTGCTGGCACCTGACGGCCTCATCGGCAACTTCCACAATCCTAACGAGGACCACTGGCTCGTCTCCAACGGACGGCTAAGCCTGACATCCAGTGACGGTCTGGCGACAACCACCTTTCGGGAAGCAATCGTGCGCGAAGGGCGGGTGCAAGCACTCGCGGGTCCCATCCTCGTCCCCGGCTATAGTGGATTTCACGAACTGCGGCGACGCGATCATCCGCCGCACCCTTTCCAGCCTTCACCTCCTGATGCTGATCGGCGCGCGCGTTTCCTTAAGTCTCTCAACGGCGAGCGGCGTCCCAATCTGGTCGTGCTGAGGGCTGGTGAGACGTCGCTGCATCACGCATGGCGCACCGCCGCTGACCAGGACAGAAACTGGGACCTCTGCATCAGCTATTATGGAAAGGACCTGTCACGTGCCGGGCCGTCTGAGTATCTGACGCATCAGCCAACGCAACGAAAATTTCAGGCCCTCTATGACCTGTTCGATCCGAGCAGTCCGCTCTGGAACTATGATCGGATCTGGTTTCCGGATGACGACTTGCGGACCAATTGGCTCGACATCAACCGGCTTTTTCACCTCTCTCGTAAGCTCGGCCTCCTGCTGTCCCAGCCATCCCTCAGGCCAGGCCCCGACTGCTTCATCGGACACGACATCGTCGCTCAGCGTCCTCACAGCCTCCTGCGGTTCGTCGATTTCGTCGAGGTCATGTGCCCCCTGTTCTCGCGCGACGCCCTGCGGATCTGCGTGGGGACGTTCCGCGACTCGATTTCGGGCTTCGGCCTGGACAGTCTGTGGCCCTCGCTGCTGGGACAGCCACGCTCACGGACAGCGATCATCGACGCGGTATCACTGGTGCATACAAGGCCAGGCGGCAGCGGCTTCAGCTTCGATCGGACACTCGAGGAGGAGCGGGGAATGCTGGCGGCCTACCGGCTGAGCCGTCGTCCGTTCAAGCCCCTCACGATCGAGGACGGGACGAGGCCAGACTAGAGTGCCTCGAGCCGCTTGGCTCAGGCGGCCTGCCTCGGCGATGCTCAGGCTTGGAGTTGCCGGCTCATCACAGACTCGGCGTTGCGGAGCAGGCGCAGCCACATGTCCGGCCTGAAGTCAAAGGCGTTCCAGGCCGGCGCCAGGTGGCCGATGAAAGCACGGTAAAGCCGGTCACGGACATGCTCGACCGTTCCGTCGGGATGGTCATCGTCGGCGACGTTCACCCACAGC
>CAXUIA010000048.1:3408-7317 GCA_964250835.1 uncultured Acetobacteraceae bacterium
GGCCCATGCTTCGCGATCGCGTCATAAAGGCGATCCATCCCGCGCACACCGAGAGGACCGCCGCGCTCATCGCGATGCACGCGGTAGACGAACGTTTTGGTGGCAGCCTCGCAGTCATCGACGAATTTCTGCGCCATGAATGTGAGCTTGCGGGTCTCCTCCTGGATGATCCTCTCGTAGCTGATCGACTCGACGCTCCGGCCCGTGTGGAAGACGAGACGGGCGCCGTGCACTGTCGCAACCCACTCGTTGCCGTGAGAGGTCAAGCCGATCGCGCCGGGCTGATCCATCGCCTCGAAACCGTTCTCGATCGCCGCCGCAAGAGCGTCGATGTCGCCCACGCCGGCGTAGCGAAGCAGGCTCAGGCGCTCCGAACCGATCCGGCGCTGAACGAGCCCGAACTCGCAATTATCGCCGACGCTCTCGAACCGCATCACGAGATCGTGGTCCTCCTTGGCGTAAGTTTGCTGCTGCGGAACAAAGAGTTCCTGTCCGAGCGGGAAGCTGAGTGTTTCGCCGTTTTCGAGCTCGATCGAAAGGATCGCCTTCTCGAGAGCAAGATTGTGACTAGCTAGCGGCTCCACCCACTGAAAGCGGCACCCCTTGGCCTGCTCGCCGAACTCGGTGCCGTGATGCTGCCAGACGCCCTCGCTTGCACGCTTTCTGTCTGTTACCGAGAAGCTGGCCTGGTCGGGAAAGATGACCTCCATGCTCCGAACTCGCGGGTGAGCGACAAACCAGCCTTCGAGGATGATTTCGTCACCAAAGGAACCCGGACGATCATGGCTGATCCTGTACGACTCAACCGCGCACATGGTGTGAGAGAAAATCATCGTCTTACCTGACCGGCTCGCGCTCGATTTACGCGACGCCTCTCCGCGCTGTAAAGGCTGGGAACCTGCCGGACGATCGGTTGCAGCACGATGGCGAGCGTGGCATAGGGTTGCCACGCCGTCCAGTTACTCCTGGTCTCTGGAGCGAGATCAAGCAGGTTCGATCGATGCTCAGACTGTTCCGACGGCGATCTCCGAACGAGAGTGGTGGAACAGTCGTTGAGTCTACTCCGTCGCTGTCTGGTCAAACAGACCTGCCCACACGCGAGGCCACCGTCATGAGCGTGGCCGATCAGTCACCGCACGACGTTTCGAGGCTGTTTAATTCGGCCGGCGATCTGGTCGTGAGTGTCGACGACGCGAACGGCCACTGCGTGGCACGAGGACCGGCTCCGGGCGAAACGGTCTCACAGGTCGTGCTGTTCCGTCCACGTCTCAACTCGGTGTTTGGTTTCATCCTCGCATACGAGCACGACGGGAAGCGGGTCAGCATCCTGAGTGATCCCCTTGTGGCACCGGTGGTATCCGTCATCATTGATCGCACAATGGTCCCCGGACGGATCACGCTGCGCTGCCCGACGGCGCCACGTTACGTCTGCGCGACGCCTCAGACGGCCTCGGCGGACGCGGATCTCAACTGCAATCGCGACGGCGCCGGCGAGTGGGAGTCGTTCTTCTTGCAGCCCTGCGAGGAGGCGCTGCGTCCGGCGGCGGAGAGGTTGCTCGGCTCGATCCAGGCGCTTCTCGACACCGGGCCGACGGCGACCTCCTTTGTTTCGTGGGTCCACGAGCAGTCACCGGATGTGGTGCAGGCATGCGGGCTGGCCGTTTTGCGCCTGATGGAGCTTGAAGATCAGAAGCTCGTCGCAATGCGCTGCCTGCGTGAGAGTGGCTTTCTTGAGCGTCTCGTGCCGGTCGGCAGTGACGACAAGTGGCTTACGCAGGTCTTGCCCGATCTGCGGCGCTGGGATGTCGAACGGGACGGACCCGCGCAGCTGACGCTTGATCAGTCCTGGGATTATCTCGGTCGGGATTTCGGGTGGCATCGCGTGACGTCGGTGGGCGAGGTCATCCATTCGCTCGCGCGGGAGGCGATCGAACCGCGGCGCGGCATCTGCGTGATGACGACGGCGCGCAATGAAGGCATCTATTTTCTCGAGTGGATCGCACATCACCGCGCCATCGGGGTCGAACATTTCTTTGTTTACTCGAACGACAACAATGATGGCTCGGACGTCCTGCTTTCACGCCTCGCCGAGCTGGGCCTGATCACCTGGATTAGCAATTCGATCAACAAGGGCGTGGACCTGCAGACCAGGGCCTATACGCACTGCCTGACGCACCTCCGTCAGCCGCTCGACTTTCGCTGGACAATCCTGATCGACCTCGACGAGTTCATCGTCCTCAATCCGGACCGGCACGCGTCGCTGCCTGACTTCCTGCGGCTTCAGGCGAGCAGGGGTGCCGAGGCGGTTTCAATGAACTGGTCGATGTATACCCCAAGCGGCCTCGCTCGCTGGGACGCGCGCCCGATGCTGGAGCGCTTTACGTTTCGGGAGCCGCAGGAAAACAGCACTGTCAAGACCGCTTTCCTGACGCGCATGCATATCTCGAGCTGGCCGCATAATCCCGTGCCGTCCTACGGTCGAGTTCCCCGTTACCTGAATGCCGCGGGACGCCTGCATCATGGTCCTGGCAGCACGAACGCGCCCTATTCGGGCGAGCCAACGTTCGAGGACGCCTGGATTGCACATTATTTCTTCAAATCGCTTGACGAGTTCATGTGGAAAACGTCGCGCGGCTTCGACCTGCGACGCGATCTCGCGTTTAATGTCTCCGTGCTCGGCGGGTTCCTTAGGTGGTTCGACCCCTCCTCCTCGGTTGAGGATCGAAGAGCGTTGCCGCATCTCCCCGCCCTCAATCAGCAGCTTGCCTGGCTGCGCAGCCTTCCGGGACTGGCGGACGCTGAAGCGGCGTCCCGTCGGAGTTTCACCGAACGCGTAGGTAGAATGAAGGTTGAGGTCGCGCGCGCGGTAGAAGCGTCCGACAGCATCGAGCGGCCCACCAAAGAGCGCTGGCTGGAGCTACTTCAAGCACAGTCGGTGGAAGCTTCGGTGAGCTGAACCAGTTCAGGCGCCGGGGGTCTGCAATCGGTCGAGAGGAGCAGACACGTTGGCGGACTGGACTGAACGCGAAGGGGATCCGTTCGAGATCGAGTCGGACAATTATGGGGTCCGTCTTTACAGGCGCGATCCCAAACGGCTGGTGACGGTCTTCGCAAGCGCCGGAGCGCGTCGTGTCGAGGGTTTCTCCGAGGAGTTCCGGTCGAGCTTTTGGGACACCGGGACGTCGATGATGTTCGTCACCGACCGTCGGCAGTGGTGGTATAATTTCAAGGAGAGCGAGCGATTGATGCGCCGCCTCGCCACCATCGCGCACCAGTTCCCTCACCATGCCTGCATCGGCGAAAGCATGGGCGGGTCCGGTGCGATCCTGTTCACCAACTATGCGACGCACACCAACCGCGTCATCGCTTGCTCACCTCAGTACTCCGTGTTCAAGCCGTTCATCTTGTTCAATCCCGGCTTCAACTATGTCAGCGAGCAAGTCACGTTTCCGGTTTACGAAGATTTTTCCCGCAGCCCGATCAAGTCGCGGATCATCATCCTGTACGGCAACACAGGTTGGCGGGATTATCTGCATTCCTGCATGTTTGATGCTGCCGGCTTTCAGCAGATGTTCGTGGACGGGGCACCCCACGAGGTCGCGGGCTATCTCAAGACCGGGTATGCTAGCAACATGCTGAAGGTGTTGGCGGACTTGCTTGCCGACCCCCTGCGTGACTTCACCCCCGACACGTTACGGCAACATGTCCCGGTAGCTTGGACTGATCTGAGGCTCCGCGAGGAGCATCGCTTCGCGGTTGAGTTCTCCGGTCGGTTTGCCTTTCATCGAGAACTGTCCGATCCGCGACCGATCCCGCCGCCGCCGCCGTTCCCGCTTCTGTCGGAGCGACGCCCGGCCTTGCAGAGCTCGATTTGCGGATGGTCGATTGGACGCGATGTCGCATCTGACC
>CAXUIA010000048.1:7327-8230 GCA_964250835.1 uncultured Acetobacteraceae bacterium
GTTAACGGAGTGATCGAAACGCAATGCCACTTCCACACTGACTTCGAGGAACGGCCATGGTGGATGGTCGACTTGGAGCATCAGCGCCTCGTTCACGAAATTCGCGTGTTCAACCGGATCGATGACTTTTTTCCTGCCGCACGCGCATTCGACTTCCGGATCGAGACGTCGATCGATGGAGCGGAGTGGAGTGTTCTTGTTGATCGTTACGGTGAGATCCCTTTTGGAGGCGCGGATGGCCGGCCTTACATCTTGCGTCTCGCGGCGCCAGCCCGCGCGCGCTTTGTTAGATTCTCTCTCAACCGCGCCGGCCACCTCCATCTCAACCAGGTCCAGGTGTTCGGCCTTGGCGTGTGAGCAGCACCGCGTGGATTTGGCAGATCGGCCATGCTAGGCAAAGCGACAACCAGAGGTTCAGTCTTAGATGCCTGAGACCAGTCTCTACTGGCTGCCGTCCGCCGCCGATTTCAACGCGCGGGTTCGCACGGCTCGCGAGAGCGGGTTGCTGTGGCCGGAGCTGGTGTCGCTGGCGCGTCACGACATCGACGCGATGGCGACCGGGCGGCTGGCGGCGTTGCGCCGGCAGTTGTTTCCCGACAGTGCGCCGGCGGGGAACGGCACGGAGCCGGTGCGTCTCGCACTGCTGGGATCGCTGACGCTTTCACAACTCGAAGGCGGGATCATCGCAGGCGGGCTGCGGCGCGGGCTGTGGGTCGAGACGCATGCCGGCGAATACGGGCAGTACCTGCAGGAGCTGATCGATCCGTCGTCATGGCTGGGCGAGTTCGCCGCCACCCACATCCTGCTCGCCTTTGACGCGCGAACGGCGGCGAGCCGTGGCGCGCGCGCGTCATCGGCCACGGAGGCGGTCGCGTCGTTCGTCGACCACGTGGCAACCTGCTG
>CAXUIA010000048.1:8240-11597 GCA_964250835.1 uncultured Acetobacteraceae bacterium
GAGCCCGATCGGCGGGGGCGCGGCGTGCGGCGCCCAGGTGGCAACCTGCTGGGCGCGCGCGCGGGACCGCGTTCCGGGGGTGGCGATCCTGCAGCAGACGCTGCTGCCGGTGCTGCCGCGGGTGATGGGATCCAACGAGCGCCGCTACGGGCTGTCGTCAGCGTCGCTGATCGACCGGATGAACGCGGCGCTGATCGAGCGGGCGGACGAGGCGGGCGTGGATCTGATCGATCCGGCCTCGGTCTCGGCCGGGCGCGATCCGTCGCACTGGTACGACCCGCTGATGTGGTTCAAGGCCAAGCAGGAGGTGAGCGGGGTCGCCGCACCCCTGTATGGCGACATCGTCGGCCGCGTGCTGGCCGCCCAGCAGGGGCGCAGCGCCAAGTGCCTTGTGCTCGATCTCGACAACACGCTCTGGGGCGGAGTGATCGGCGATGACGGGCTCGAAGGGATCGTGCTCGGTCAGGGCAGCCCGGGCGGCGAGGCCTTCCTGGCCGTGCAGCAGCACGCGCTCGAGCTGTCACGGCGCGGAGTCATCCTGGCGGTGTGTTCGAAGAACGATGAGGCGAACGCGCTGCTGCCGTTCGAGCAGCATCCGGACATGCTGCTGCGGCGCGGCGACATCTCCTGCTTCGTGGCGAACTGGCAGGACAAGGCGTCCAACATCCGCGCGATCGCCGAGCGGCTGAACATCGGACTCGATAGCCTGGTTTTCCTCGACGACAACCCGTTCGAGCGCAACCAGGTGCGTCAGGCGCTGCCGATGGTGGGGGTGCCGGAGGTGCCGGACGATCCGGGCCTGGTGCCGTTCTGCCTGGCGGATGCGGGTTACTTCGAGGCGGTCGCGGTGACGGCCGACGATCTCAAGCGGCGCGAGCAGTATGCGGCAAACGCCGAGCGCGAGCGTATGCGCGAGGATGCGGGCGACATCTCGAGCTATCTGGCGAGCCTCGACATGCGGATGCCGTGGCACCGGTTCAGGCCGGTTGACCATGAGCGGACGGTGCAGCTCATCAACAAGACCAACCAGTTCAACCTGACCACGCGCCGCTATACGAGTGCCGACGTGCTGGCGGTCGCGGAGGATGGGCGCGCGGTTGGGATCACGTTCCGGCTGATCGACAATTTTGGCGACAACGGCATCATTGCGATCGTGATCGCGCGGGTGAACGACCAGCGCGAGGCGGTCATCGACACGTGGCTGATGAGCTGCCGCGTGCTCGGGCGCGGGGTCGAAGCGGCGACGCTCGATGTGCTGGTGCGCGAAGTGTCCGCACTCGGCGCGACCTCGCTGGTGGGCGAATACATTCCGTCGGAGAAGAACGGGATGGTGCGCGACCACTACGCCAAACTTGGCTTTTTGCCCGAGCCCGGACGGCCGGGCGATCCGCCCGGGGCCAGCCGGAGCCGCTTGACGATCGCGGCATACGCGGCAACACCCCATTTCATTGCGATTGAGGGACCGGCGGGATGAACCAGGACGTTTTCAGCCAGGTGCAGGAGGTTATCCGCAACTGCCTCGACAAGCCCGACCTCGAGTTGCGGCCGGAGATGGTGGCGCGCGACGTCGAAGGGTGGGACTCGATTGCGATGGTCAACATCATTCTGCAGACGCAGAAGGCGTTCGGCATCCGCTTCAAAAGCACGGAAATCGACGAGCTGGTGAATGTCGGCGACTTCGTGACCAAAATCGAGGCCAAGACGGCCCGCTGACGCCGGCCGGCGCTGCGTTGCGAGACGGTCGTATCCTTGTGGTGGGCGCCGGTTTTGCCGGTGCCGTGCATGCACGCACGCTGGCCGAAGCCGGCTTCGCCGTGGACGTGATCGACCGCCGCCCGCATGTCGCGGGCAACGCCTACGACGAGACCGATCAGACCGGCGTGCGCGTGCATCGCTACGGGCCGCATCTGTTTCATACCAACAACGAGCGCGTGGTCGAGTGGATCACCCGGTTCGGCACCTTCATCCCCTACGAGCACAAGGTGGAGGCCTGCGTGGACGGCGCGTTCCTGCCGCTGCCGGTCAACCGGCGGACGATCGAGGCCGTCTTCGGGGTCACGCTCGCGGACGCGGCGTCGACCGAACGGTTTCTGCGGGAGGTGGCCGTGCCGACCGGCTCACCCGCCAATGCGGCCGAGTATTTGCGCGCGCAGATCGGCGACCGGCTGACCGACCTGTTCTTCCGGCCCTACACGCGCAAGATGTGGGGTGTCGAGCTCGAGGACATGTCGGCGGGCGTGGTGCAGCGCATCCCCATACGCACCGACGAGGAAGATCGCTACTTTCCCTCCGACCGGTTCCAGATGCTGCCGGCGGACGGCTACACGGCGGTCTTCGAGCGGATCCTCCATCATCCGCTCGTTACCGTGCGGCTGCTGACGCCGTTCGAGCGGGGGATGCTTCGCGATTACGCGCACTGCTTCAACAGCATGGCGATCGACGAGTATTACGGGGAACGGTTCGGGCCCCTGCCCTACCGCTCCATCCGCTTTCACCACGAGCGGCGGCCTGCCGGCGTGTCGTTCGGGACGGCGGCCACGGTCAATTTCACCGATGACGGACCGATTACGCGCGAAACCGACTGGTCGAGGCTGCCCGGACATCGTCTGGCGGCGGGGCCGGAGAAGACGGTGACGCGTGAGGAGCCTTGCGACTACCGGGACAACGCTTTGGAGCGCTACTATCCGGTCAAGACGTCGGACGGCCGGTTCGATGCTGTCTACCAGCGCTACCGGGCGCACGCCGCGGACGAAACCGCCATGACTTTCATCGGCCGTTGCGGGACATATCAGTATCTGGACATGCACCAGGTCATCAATCAGTCGCTGATCAGCGCCGAACGCTTCGCGCACGCGCGCTGACCGGTTGGGGAGGCAGTCGATGCGCGTGCTCGTCACCGGTGGCGCGGGTTTCGTGGGCAGCCATACCGTGCTCGCGCTGGCCGACCGGGGCGACGACGTCGTGGTGCTCGACAATCTTCGGCAGGGCCATCGCGCGGCGGTGCCGGACGGGGTCGAGTTCGTCGAGGGCGACCTTGCCAACCAGGCGCTGGTCGACCGGATGCTCGGCGAGGGCCGGTTCGATGCGGTGATGCACTTCGCGGCGCTGTCGCTGGTGGGCGAGAGCATGCAGCGTCCGTTCCTCTATTTCGCGCAGAACGCGGGGCTCGGCGTGACGCTCATCGAGGCCTGCGTCCGGCACGGCGTCGGCCGCTTCATCCTGTCGTCGACGGCCGCCCTGTTCGGCGATCCGGACGAGATCCCGATTGGCGAGAAGACCCGGATCGCGCCTGGTTCGCCCTATGGCGAAAGCAAGCTGATGATCGAGCGCGCGCTGCACTGGGCCGACCGGATCCAC
>CAXUIA010000048.1:11607-11963 GCA_964250835.1 uncultured Acetobacteraceae bacterium
CGGGCTGCGCAGTGCCTGCCTGCGTTACTTCACCGCGGCGGGTTCGGATCCGGCGGGGCGCGCGGGCGAAGACCACGACCCGGAAACGCACCTCATTCCGCTGCTGATCGATGCGGCGCTCGAGCGGCGGGCGCCGATCACGGTCTATGGCAGCGACTACCCGACGACGGACGGGACCTGCATACGCGACTACGTGCACGTGTCGGATCTGGGAGCGGCGCATCTGGCGGCACTCGATCAGCTGTCGGACCGGAGCGTGGTCTACAATCTGGGCAGCGGCAGCGGCCATTCGGTGCTGGAGGTGATACGCAGCGTGGAGCGCGTCACCGGCCGGCCGGTGCCGCTCAGCGTGGGCG
>CAXUIA010000049.1:0-11868 GCA_964250835.1 uncultured Acetobacteraceae bacterium
GTTATGGAACCACGGGCCTTGCCTACGGCTCGCTCAGCCTGCCGTTTCAGTTCCTGGTGACGATCTACCGGCCATCGTCACCGATCGATCCTCAGTTGACGGGGTATGGCGATCTCTCACTCGCGGGCGGACAGTGGGCATCCGGCGGATATGGCATCGGCGCGTTAGAATACCTTGGCATCGATGCGGTCGGACAAACGGCTTCTGACTCAGAAATCACGACTTTGGTCCTGCAGACCATTCCGGTGAACACGGTCGCCTGGCTCGCCTTCATCTAACGGCTGATGTCCACCTGCTTCCGACACGCGCAAGCCCAGTCGCCAACCTTCCGACTAGAGACATGGAAAATGCTGGTTGATGATCCATTCGACGCATGCCTTGACTTCACCAAGCTGCAGGAGGGCGGTTATACGTGCAGTCCAGAGGACTCCGGCAATTGGTCGACTGGTCTGGTCGGCCAGGGTCGACTGATCGGCTCAAACATGGGCGTCAGCGCGCCAACCCTCATCTCGTGGCTTGATCGCGAGAATAGCGAAGCTGTCACCAGCAAGCTGATGCGGAACCTCCCGATGTCTACTTACAAAGCGAGCGCCCGGGCCCGTTATTGGCGCAGTCTCGCGTGCGACAATGTTCCCGCAGCTATTGCCATGATGCTCTTCGACTTTGGCTGGAATGTCGGCGTCGGACGATCGGCTCGACTGTTGCAGACCGCCCTGGGATTGGCGGGCGATCTGGTCGACGGCGACTTGGGCGCTTACACGCAGCGTCTTCTGAAAATGCCGAACTGGCCGGCCATCCTCGACAATATGGACCACTCCTCCATAGTCCGACTTCAGAAACTATGTCAGATTGCCCAGGACGGGATCATGGGAGCACTGACCGTGTCCGCATTGTCAGCGCGACCAGATCTGTGGCCGCTCGCCGTAACACTCAAGCTCGCACAAGAACAGCTCGCCACCTACAAGAGCTTTTCCAACTTCACCGCTTACGGCAACGGCTGGACGCAACGCACAACAAAGCGTCTGGCCGCCGCGGAAGCGCTTCTTGCTACCAGGTGAAGCCTTGCCGGATCGACGAAAAGCAGCCCGCTATCACCCAATCGCCATCAGCGATGCGTTGCCCCCAGCAGCCGCAGTGTTCGTCGTCGTGACCCGTTCCCGCATCAAGAACTCGAGCGGGTAGGGTGCGACGTAGATCGGGACGATCGGACCTTCTCGCGTCGCCAGCTCGTGCGTCAGCAAAGCCAGAGATGCCGCGTCGCCCTCATAAAGGACGGCGGCGGGTTCAGCATCGGCCACCGCCTTGGTGAATGCCGCCAGAGCCGGGCAGGGGAAGCCGGTCTCGACCACCGCCTCATTTCCTGTCGCCAGCACGCTCGCGACCTGAGCCAGAGCGCCCGCCTCCGTCGTAGCCCGGCACAGGATCAGCCCACGTGGCTCTAGACAATAGGTGTTTCGCTCTCCGACCGGCCCCGGCAGATCAAGGCACACTCCGGCCGGGCTTTGCGCGATGATCCGGCGCAGCGACCCGTCCGGATCAAGACCGGTTTCGGTCAGCCAGGTCGCGAATGCCATCGCGCGCGGGGCCGGCGTGCCGATCAACGCTGCTTCGCGCGGTCCGGGCTCCGCAAGCAAGCGGCGCAACGTGAGAGGTCCGCCGGCCTTCGGCCCGGTTCCCGACAGGCCGCTGCCGCCGAATGGCTGAACACCCACCACGGCGCCCACCATGTTGCGATTGAGGTAGAAATTGCCGGCCGACTGACCCGCCGCGACGCGCGTGACAGTCTCGTCAAGCCGCGTATGAACGCCGATCGTCAGCGCGTAACCCGTATCCTGAACCCGCTCAAGCAGCCCGTCCAACGCATCTCGACGCCACCGCACCACATGCAGCACCGGACCGAACACCTCGCCTGACAGCCTGTCGATACGGTCGAGCTCGATCAGCGCCGGACGGACGATCCGTGCGTTCTGCCATGCAGTTCGACCGCCACGATGCACTTCCAATCCGGCCGCGCGCATTGTCTCGATGTGCGCCTCGATCTCCTCGGCCGCCGCGTGCGTGATCACCGGCCCGATATCCGTCTCCAGTCGAGCCGGATGTCCGAGCACCAGCTCGTCCATCGCGCCCTTGAGCAGGGCCAGGACCTTTGGCGCGATCTCCTCCTGCAGGCAGAGCACACGGAGCGCGGAGCAGCGTTGCCCGGCACTGTCGAACGCGGAGGTGAGCACGTCGGCCACCACCTGTTCGGGAAGCGCCGAACTGTCGACGATCATCACGTTCTGGCCGCCCGTCTCGGCCACCAGCGGGATCGGCCGGCCATGCTGCTCGGTCCGCCGAGCGAGCGCACGCGAGATCAAACGCGCCGTTGCCGTCGAGCCGGTGAACATGACGCCATCGATCCCGGCGTGCGACACCAGCGCGGCACCAAGTGCACCGTCGCCCACAAGCAACGTCGCCACTTCCCGAGGAACTCCGGCATCGTGCAGCAGCGTCACCGCCACCGAAGCAATTCGCGGGGTCTCCTCCGCAGGCTTGCCAAAGACAGCGTTGCCCGCGGCGAGTGCTGCCGCGATCTGGCCGATGAAGATGGCAAGCGGGAAGTTCCAGGGGCTGATGCAGGCGACTATTCCCAACGGACGCGCGTCCGGCGTCAGTTGGCCGGCGCTCTCCCCGTAGAAGCGCAGGAAGTCAACCGCCTCGCGGATCTCGGCCAGCGCGTTCGGCGCCGTCTTGCCCGCTTCCTCGGCAAACAGCGGCAGCATGTCCTCCATCCGCTCCTCGAGCGCGTCCGCGGCTTGGGTCAAGACACGGCCTCGCACCTCGCCGCTGAGCGAAGACCATGATGGTGCCGTACTCCGTGCCCGCGCGACGGCCTCGTCCAGTCCCGACCGGTCAAACGCGGGCGCCGCCTCCGACGGTGCGGACTCCAGGATGTCGGCAAGCCGCGCCCGAACGTCCTCGTTGGCGAGATCAACGCCGCGCGCATTCACCCGTCCCGGCGCGAACAACGCCGACGGATGGCGGATCGCGGGGTGAGGGGTCCCGCCGGTCGCCAGCACCAGCCTGCGCGGATCCTCCGCAAGCTCGTCTTCCGGGATCGAGCTATCGGCGATCCTGTTGACGAACGACGTGTTCGCCCCGTTTTCCAGCAGCCGCCGGACTAGGTAGGGCAGCAGCGTTTCGTGCGTGCCCACCGGCGCGTAAATCCGGCAGCAACGATTGAGCTTGTCGGGTCCGACCACTTCCTCGTAGAGCGCCTCGCCCATCCCGTGCAGGCACTGGAACTCGTAATCCGCATCTCCGGCCAGGCGATAAATCGTCGCCAGCGTCCGGGCATTGTGCGTGGCGAACTGCGGATAAATCGCGTCCGGCGAAGCAAGCATGCGTTTGGCGCAAGCAAGGTAGGCCAGGTCCGTATGCGCCTTGCGTGTGAAGACCGGGAACTCCGGTAAGCCCGCCTCCTGAGCGTGCTTGATCTCGCTGTCCCAATATGCGCCCTTGACTAGGCGCACCATCAGCCGGCGGCGGGACCGGCGACCGAGATCCGCGAGATGATCAATGACGGCCGTCGCGCGCTTTCCGTACGCCTGGACCACAAAGCCCAACCCCTCAGGCCCCGGAACATCCCCATCAAGGCACAACGTCTCGAACAGATCGAGCGAAAGCTCGAGCCTCTCGGCCTCTTCGGCATCGATGTTCAAACCAATCCGGTGATGCGCCGCGCGTCGGGCAAGCTCGGTCAGCCGAGGTCCGAGCTCCGCCAGCACCCGCTCGCGCTGCGAGCGCACATAGCGCGGATGCAGCGCCGACAGCTTCACGGAAATGCCAGGCCGGTCGGCGGGCGTGTCTCCAACCGCCGCCGACCCGATCGCATCGATGGCATGACGATAATCGTCAAGATAGCGAGCCGCATCCTCGGCCGTCACCGCCCCTTCGCCCAGCATATCGTAGGAGTAGCGAAACCCGCGCTGTTCCAGTCGCCGTGCGCGCCCAAGCGCCTTCTCGATCGTCTCCCCAAGCACAAAATGCTCGCCCATCAACCGCATGGAAAGATCGAGCGCCCGCCGGATTACCGGCTGGCCGCCGCGGGCCAGCACCGCTCCAAGCGCGCGAGCAAGCCCGGCCTCGCTCGTTGTCGCGGTCAAAGCACCCGTCACCAGTAGCCCCCAGGAGGCTGCGTTGACGAACAGCGATGGGCTGCGGCCGATATGGCTGCGCCAGTCACCGGTCGCGATCCGGTCACGGATCAGAGCGTCGCGCGTGGCCGGATCGGGCGTGCGGAGCAGTGCTTCGGCAAGGCACATCAGCGCGATGCCCTCGGCGCTCGAAAGCGCATACTCGCGCATCAAGCCTTCAACCGGTCCGCGAGTCCCACGCCGGCGAAGTGCTGAGATCAGCCGGCCCGCGAGTGCCACGATAGCCGCTTCGTCGGCCTCCCCGATCTCGGTCTCGCTGAGCAGCGCGGCGACGGCATCGCACTCGGAGACGCTCGACGCGCGGGTGATCGCGCGTCGTAGTGGCGCAACAGCGCGCTGGTCACGAAACCCTAAGCTGAACTGATCCATGACGCGTCTTTACACGATGTACCGCGAAAATGTGGCATCGCGGCCCAGAACCGGAATGGCGTGCTGCCGACCGAACCGGGCTACCTGATATCGCAGTGCGAGAACGGCTCGATTGTCTGTTCGCGTCCACGTCGCGCGCGCTGGAACGAAACAATCGAGTGGTGCTCGATCGGTATGGCGTGCGCCGGCTGCGACAGCATGGCAGCCAGCAGTTCGGCAAGCTGCGCGCCCCGAAACGGCTTCTGCAACGTCGGAAAGCGGCCCTCCACGCCGGGCAGATGGTCCGCCTCGGCATGGCCGGTGATCACCAGGATTGGCAAATTTGGGCGAAACGCCCGCATCTGCTCACCGGCATCGGCACCGGTCATCCCCGGCATGGCGAAATCGATCAGAACCAGGTCGATACGCTCGGCGCCAGCGACGCGGGCGACAGCCGAACGCCCATCCTGCTGCTCGATCACGATGCAGCCGAACTGCGCCAGCAGGGCGCGGGCCGCGGTCCGAACGTCATCGTCGTCATCGACGAGCAGGATCGTCTTGCCGTCGAGCATCTCGCTCTGGTCGCCGTTCACCACGGCGCTCGGAAGCGCCTCCACGGCGGACTGGCTGCGCGCCATGAACAGATGGACCGTGGTCCCGCGGCCCAGGTCGGAGTCGATCCGAACGCCACCACCGAGCTGCTGCGCAATCCCGAGCACTTGCGGCAGCCCGAGACCGGATCCCTTTGGCCCCTTGGTGGTGAAGAACGGCTCGAAGACACGAGCGAGCGTATCGGGCGCAATGCCCGTCCCGGTGTCCCTGACCGACAGCACGACGTAGTCGCCGGGCGCCGGATCGGTTGGGCTGGTCCGCTGGGACAGGGTCACGTTGGCTGTGCTGATCGTGATTGCTCCACCCGATGGCATCGCGTCGCGCGCATTGATCGACAGGTTCAGCAGGACAAGCTCGAGCTGCGTGGGATCGGCATAGGCGGGCCAGACATCCGCGCTGAGCGCACAATCGATCCGGATCGTTCCGCCCAGGGTGCTGGTCAGCAGAGGGTGCATGTCACCGACGGCCCGATTGACGTCGACCGGGCAGGGTGTCAGCGCCTGGCGGCGGGAAAAGCCAAGCAATTGACTGGTCAGCTTGGCGCCGCGCTCGGTCGCGCTGAGCGCGTTGCGCAGCAGGGCGCGTTGATGGTCGTCCGTCAGACGGGCTTCCAGCAGGTCGAGATTGCCCAGAATCGCGGTCAGCAGGTTGTTGGTGTCGTGCGCGATGCCGCCGGTAAGCTGCCCGATCGCCTCCATTTTCTGTGCCTGGCGCAGATCGGCTTCCGCGCCCACACGCGCGGAGACGTCTTGGAAGGCGGCAATCGCCAGGATCTTCCGCTCGCGTTCGTCGTAGATCGGCGCGGCACTGATCTCCAGCGTCAGTTCCTTGCCATCGGCACGGCGAAAGGTCTGCAACTCGCGGTCCACCGTTTCCTCGTCGCGGAGCGCCCGCAACAGCGGGTCGCCAAGTGACCTGTTCGTCGGAAAGAACGCTCTCGGGCGCTGTTCACGCCGTAGGCCGAGCAGCACGCGATCCGCCTCGCGGTTGGAAAACAGGACGTCGTCGGTCACCACATCGGCCACGATGATGCCAAACGGCAGCTGCTGCAAAACGCGTTGCAGACGCTCCTCGTTGCGGCTGAGCAGCCGGATCGAGCGCTCGGTGAGCTGCTCCAACCGCCGGTCAAACATCGCGACCAGCAGCCCAAGTGCGACCGCACCGATCGCACAAACTCCCCCGCCGAGAGCAATCCAAATCGGCCTCATCCCGCCATGACGCTCGGGATCAAACGCCAGGACCGGCGCATGAACGGAGGCTGCCAGCATGGCGGTGGTCGTGACGCCAAGGACCAGAATCAGCAGCCCGCGCAGACCGGGATGTCGCCCGAGAGCGATGACGCGGCAACCCAAAACGGCGGTGGCGAAGGCCGCCGCCAGTGCAAGGCAGACTGAGGATAATTGCAACCCGGCCGACCTCGCGCCGATCAATCCACCAACATCCACGTAGGCGATGCTGTAAAAGCCACTGACAGCAACCGCCAGCAGCGCGAGGCCGCGGCGATCCTGCCAGCCCGACACGAAGCAGAACATCGCGGCGGCCAAGGACATCAACAAAGACAGCGCCACTGTCCCGGCGCTCCAGCCTACTCTCTCGATTGACGTTGCGTCGCTCAGCAGGAGCAGATGAAGCCACCACAGCACCGTTCCAAGCGGGGCGGAGCATGCGGCGAGCCACACGAGGCGCCGCCATCCTTGCCTGGCACGCATACGCAAGGCCAGCTCGACCGACGCCAGCCAGCCGATGCAACAAGCGACACAAGTCAGGCCGAGAAGTGCGGGCCCAATACTTACCTGCATGCACACCTGCTGATCGGGCAGAACGATCACGAGAGCTTGATCGTTTCGGTCCCGTTTTACAACATTATTCGGCGACAGCGATGACCAACGTGGAAGAAGCTTATAAAACCAGCACGATTCTCAAAAATGACTGTAGCCGCCGCGCATGAAACGGAGCTGATTGCCGGACTGGTCGAGCACCCGCACGTTGGGCGGTCCGGGATCAAAACGTCCGATCCGTGTTACGACACAACCGATCTGTTGTGCTGCATTCTGCAGCTGATCCTCGCGATCACGCGGGCAGGCCACAAGCAACTCATAATCATCGCCACCCGTCAGACAGGCCGCGATCTCGGCGCCAGCCGCCCGCGCCTGCGGCGAAAGCGGCACCGAGCCTGCATCGATGGTGACCGCGACGCCGCTCGCCGCGCACACGTGCATCGCATCCTGCAACAACCCATCGGAGACGTCGATCGCCGCGTGGGCAAGGCCTCGGGTCGCGAGCCCGAGCCGGGGGATCGGCAGATGATAGCGTCCGGCCAAAGCACCGTCTGGGTCCGCGACTTCGCCGCGCAACGCACGCAGGCCGAGCGCCCCGTCGCCAATCGTCCCGGTCACCCACAGACCGTCTCCCGCAAGCGCGCCCGACCGCCGGACGGCCGTCCCGGTCTGCACGCGCCCGATACAGGTCAGCGACATCGACAGCGGGCCTGAAGTGGCCGTCGTGTCCCCCCCGAGCAGGCTGATGCCGAACTCCGACTGATCGAGCGCCAACCCGCGGCTGAAATCGGCAAAAAACGCGTCGTTCAGTGGTGCGGGCACGCAGAGCGTCAGCAGGTAGCCAACGGGATCCGCTCCCATGGCAGCCAGATCGGACAGGTTCACGCGAAGCAGCTTGCGGCCGAGATCATGCGGCGGATCGGTCGGGAGGAAATGCACGCCCTCGACCATCGCGTCCGCCGTCATCACGATGTCGGTTCCGGGGACAGGGGTGAGCACCGCCGCATCGTCCGTCAGCTCGAGCGAACCCGGACCGGAGAGCGGCCTAAAGTGGCGCGCGATAAACGAGAATTCGGCCGCCAGGTTCATCACCGGCCCGCCCGCACCTAACCCGCCTCGGTCGCAAACTCCGGCGCGCGCAGCAGACGCGCCAGCCGATCGAGCATGCCGTTCACCAGACGCGGTTCCTCGCCATCAAAGAACCCGTGCGCCACGTCCAGGTATTCGTTGATCACCACCCGGGCCGGCGGTCCGTCCTCCAGCGACAGCTCCGCCGTCGCCGCACGCAGCACCGCGCGCAGCACTGGATCGAGCCGGCTGAACGGCCAATCAGCCGGCAGCGCGTCGGCCACCAGCGCGTCCAGCCGATCCTGACGCAAGGCGGCTGTTCGCACGATCTGGCTGAACAGCCGCACGTCCGCGTCCGGCACGCGTCCCTCCTCGAACCCGTTCCCGCCCGGCCGGCGGCCCAGCCGATGCCGAACGAACTCGTCAATCACCGTTTCTGCGGTTTCACCCGCCTGTTCACTCTGAAACAGCGCCTGCACCGCACCCACGCGGGAGGCCGTGCGCGGCCGCGACGGCGGTATCATCGCGCCCAGCGCCGCGCGATGGCGATCTGTCCGAGACAGGCGATCGCGGCCTCCTCTCCCTTGTTGGACACTGTCCCAGACCGCGCGAGCGCTTGATCGAGCGTGTCCACCGTCAGCAGACCCGTGCCAAGTGCGATGCCGAACGTGACCGCCACGTCCATCAGCCCGATCATCGCCGCGTCACACAGATGGTCATAGTGCGACGTCTCGCCACGCACTACGCACCCCAGCGCCAAAAAGCCGTCCCGGGCAGGCCCGCGCAGCGACAGCCGCAACGCCTGCGGCAACTCAAAGGCGCCCGCTACATCGAGCGTCGCGACCGACGCGTCCACCGTCCCCAGCACGCGCAGCGCGCCCTCGGTCAACCCATCGACGATGTCGCGGTAGTAGGGTGCGCGCACGATAAGGATTGATGGAGGCGGCCCGTCGAGCGCCGCGATCGCGCCCGCCTGGCGATCCTTGGTGCTCAAGACGCGTCAATCCCTGGGATTGGACGCTGCTCGACGACCGTGAGCCCGTATCCGTCCAACCCAACGATTGTCCTGTTATGGCTGGTCAGCAGCACCATGCGCGAGATGCCGAGATCGGTCAGGATCTGCGCGCCGACGCCATAGTCTCGCAGGAAGGCGAATGCGCGCGCTTCCAGTGCGAGCGTGCTGACCCGCTTGGACAGCGCTTCCTTGCTGGTATCGCGTATCATCACGACCGCACCGCATCCGTGCCGCTCGATCGCATCCATCGCCAGCGGAAGAACCGAGTGCTCGGATGCCACGATCATGTCGGTCACCAGGTCGACCGCATGCATCCGCACCAGCACCGGCTGATCACCGGCAACGTTGCCATAGGTCATGACGGCGTGTTCCGAGCCGTCAAGCGTGTTGGCGTACACCGACAGCGTCCACTGTGTGCCGCCCGGCCGCGTCAGCCGGTTATCGACCAGGCGCCGGACCAGCTTCTCCGTCCGCCGCCGGTAGCCGATAAGGTCGGCGATTGTCCCGATTTTGAGATTATGCAGCTGCGAAAACGCCACTAGCTCCGGCAGCCGCGCCATCCTGCCGTCGTCGCTCATGATCTCACAGATCACGCCGGCCGGCGTCAGCCCCGCCAGTCGCGCGATATCGACCGCTGCCTCCGTGTGTCCGGCCCTGATCAACGTGCCGCCGTCACGCGCCAGCAGCGGGAAGACGTGACCGGGCGTCGTCAGGTCCTCCCTCCCCCGATCAGGATTGATCGCGACCGCGATCGTGTGCGCCCGGTCATGCGCCGAGATCCCCGTCGTCACCCCCTCGGCCGCCTCGATCGAGACGGTGAAGTTGGTCTGGTGCCGCGTCCCGTTCGCCTGGCTCATCAGCGGCAACCCGAGCTGCTCGACCCGCGTGCGCGTCAGTGCGAGGCACACCAGACCGCGGCAGTGACGCGCCATGAAGTTAATCGCGTCCGGGGTCGCGAACTGCGCCGGCACGACAAGGTCGCCTTCGTTCTCACGATCCTCGTCATCGACGAGGATGAACATGCGGCCGCAGCGCGCTTCTTCGATCAGATCGGCGGGGCCGCTCAGATAGTTCGACAGGTCAACGCGCGCGAGGTCGTCCATGGCGATGTTCATGGCGAACTTGCCGAGGTTAGGCCAGCGAAGACGCGTGGCTCTGCCCCGCACTCCGCCGAACGCGGGCATCTGGATCCCAAAATCATGCGGGTCTGGGGGCGCCGCCCCCGCCGGGGATTGCAGCAGAGCCCCACCCTGTTTCCACCAGACGCGCGACGTAACGCGCCAGCATATCGATTTCCAGGTGAACCCGCGCCCCCGGCGATAACCCCCCGAGCGTCGTCGCCGAAGCGGTATGCGGGATGACGTTGACCGAAAATCCCTCGCCAGACACGTCATTGACGGTCAGCGACACACCATCGACCGCAATCGAACCCTTGCGTGCGATCAGTCCCACGAGAGGACGCGGCACGATGAAGCTCAGCCGCAATGAACCCTCGTCCGGCAGCACCTCCCGAAGCGTGCCTACGCCGTCGACATGCCCCGACACCAGATGGCCGCCCAGCTCATCCCCCATCCGCAGTGAGCGCTCGAGATTAATCCGCGTGCCGGCGCGCCAGGTCCCAAGCGTCGTCAACGACAGCGTCTCGGCCGAGGCCTGCACGGCAAACCGGTCGCCCTCGATCGACACCGCCGTCAGGCAGCATCCCGAACAGGCGATCGACGCGCCGACGACACTGCCCGACAGGAACCCCCCAGGTCCGGCGATCATGAACCGCGCATCCGCGCCACCACCGATCGGCTCAACCCCGACGACCTCGCCGACGCCCGCCACCAAGCCCGT
The DNA here is from genome assembly GCA_964250835.1 of uncultured Acetobacteraceae bacterium. Lineage (GTDB taxonomy): Bacteria > Pseudomonadota > Alphaproteobacteria > Acetobacterales > Acetobacteraceae > CAXTPV01. The sequence goes on from CAXUIA010000049.1 coordinate 10,857, forward strand.
GAACATTCAGCGCCTCCTCGCCAGCGTCGCCACCATGTCGTGGCCGGCCCTGCCAGTGTGAAGCGGTGCGAACCGTTTGAGGTCCGCCAACCGCTCCGCCCCGAGCGGCCCCAACGCGGCGACCCCGTCCCCGCCGATCACGCTGGGCGCGCTGAACCACACCAGTCGATCCACGACATCGTCACGCAGCAGCGACGCCGCAACGCCCGCCCCACCCTCGACGAGCACACGCGTCAGGCCCGCCTCTCCCAGCACCGCCGGCATGTCGGCCGATCGGGCAGCAATAAGCCGCACGCCCATCTCAGCCAACCCGACCGCCCGTCCAATGTCCGCCTCCGGATCGTGCACGAGCCAGACCGGCGCCTCGCGCGCGGTCGCGGCCAGCCTGCTCTCGACCGGCAAACGCAGCCGCCGGTCGAGCACCACACGCACCAGCGCGCGCGTTCGCGCCCCCGGCAGGCGGCACGTCAGATCCGGGTCATCCGCAAGCGCCGTCCCGATCCCCACCATCACCGCATCGTGCTCGGCACGCAGGCGATGGGTCAGCCGTCGCGCCGGCGCGCCGGGGATCCAGCGGCGTTAGCCCGCCGCGGGCGCGATCCGCCCCACCAGGGTCGATGCCAGCTTCAGCGTCAGCAGCGGACGCCCGTAAACAACACGCGAGACGAAGCCCGCCGCGAGCTCCGCGCACTCGGCCGCGAGCATGTCGGCCTCGACCGCCACGCCCGCTTCACGCAGTCGGGCAAACCCCCGGCCGCTGACGCGCGGATCCGGGTCGACTAGGCCCGCCACGACGCGCGCGACCCCGGCTTCGATCAATGCGTCGGCGCAGGGCCCGGTGACGCCCACATGCGAGCAGGGTTCGAGCGTGACATAGGCGGTCGCCCCGCGCGCCCGCTCGCCCGCCACGTCCAGCGCCACCCTTTCGGCATGCGGCCGCCCACCCGGCGCCGTGGCACCACGACCGACCACCACACCCCCCGAGACGACAACGCACCCCACCGCGGGATTG
>CAXUIA010000050.1:0-3109 GCA_964250835.1 uncultured Acetobacteraceae bacterium
TGGGACCGGCACACCTTTCCATACGGGCCTCGCCGCAGGGTGGTGCGCGGCTGCTGGAGGTGGGCACGACGAACCGGACACGGTTATCGGACTACGCGTCGGCGATCGGGCCGCAGACGCGGATGCTGCTGAAGGTGCATCGGAGCAATTTCCGGATGAGCGGGTTCGTGGGCGAGGTCTCGGCGGCCGAGCTCGCCGGATTAGGACGCGAGCGCGGGCTGGGATCGATGATCGATCTGGGCAGCGGGACGATCGCGGAGCTCGCACGGTTGACGCCGGGGCGAGCAGGTGGCGGCATGCGACCTGGTGGCGTTCTCCTGCGACAAGCTCTTGGGCGGCCCGCAGGCGGGGATCGTGGCGGGAACGGAGGCGGCGGGCGCACCGCTTCGACGCCATCCGCTGGCCCGCGCGATGCGGCTCGACAAGATGACGCTGGCGGCACTCGAGGCGACGCTTCGGCTCTACGAGCGCGCGGAGACGGCGCGGATCCCGGTTTTACGCATGTTGGCGCAGACGGCCACCATGCTCGAGGCGCGTGCGGAACGGCTGTGCGAGCTGCTAGCGGGACCGGCCTCAGCCACGCTTTCCGCCATCGCCGCGGCCGTCGAGGAAAGCGGCGCGGAAGCGGGCGGCGGTACGCTGCCGGGCGAACGGCTCGAAAGCCGGGCTGTGTCGCTTTCAGTCGGACGGATGTCGGCGGACGCGCTCGCGCGCGACAGATGCCGGTTTGATCGACGTGATTGACATGCCGGGACATGAGCGTTTCGTCCGCACGATTGTGGCTGGGTCGACGGGGATAGACTCGGTGCTGCTGGTCGTTGCCGCGGACGAGGGCGTGCGTCCGCAGACGGTCGAGCATGTCCAGATTGCGGGCCTGCTTGGGATCGGCCGGGCCGTCGTTGCGGTGACGCGAGCCGATCGGGCGGAGGCGGTGACGGCCAAAGCCGTCGGAGCAGAGGCCTCGTCGCTGCTGGCGCGGAACGGGATCGCGCTGGGAGATGTCGTCTGCGTCTCGGCGGTCACGGGCGACGGCCTGGAGACACTTCGAGCAGCGCTCGCTGCAGAGGCCGCGCGGACGCGGGCGGTGACGGATGACGGGTTTGCGTTCCTCGCCGTCGACCGGGCGTTCGCCGTCGCCGGCGCCGGCACGGTGGTCACCGGAACGCTGCGTCGCGGATGGCTCAGCGAGGGTGACGAGCTCGACGCCATTGCGCCCGGCGGCGCACCACAGAGGGTGCGCGTACGGACGCTGCAGGTGCGGGGAGCACGTGTGGTCCAGGCCGGGTCCAGCAGAACAGCGGTTAACCTGCGCGGCGCGGAGGTGTCCGCGGTTCGGCGCGGGACGGTGTTGGCGTCACCCGGCATCGTTGCACCGGGACGCTGGCTGTCGGTGCATTTGAGAGCGACCGCGGGTCCGATTGCCAACGGAGCTGTGCTGCAAGTGCTGACAGGAACGGACGAGGTCGAGGCACGAGTGCGGCTGCTCGATGCCGACGTGATCGAGGCGGGCATGAGCGGATACGCGCAGCTGCATGCAGCACGAGCGCTGGCTTCCGCCGCACGGGAGCGGTTCGTGCTTCGGGTTCCCTCCCCTGCCCTGACGGTGGGCGGCGGGGTCGTCCTTGGGACTGAGGACCGGCGCGAGCGGCGGCGTTACCCGAGCGTGTTGGCCCGACTAGCGGCCCGCGACGGCGCCAGCCCGGGCGAGATTGTCACCGACACGCTCGCGCGCGCCGGTGCGAACGGAACAACGCTGGCCGCACTCGGGCGCGCAGCCGGGATCTCTCCGGCGCGCGCGGCATCGTTGCTGAACGGTAGCGGCGCTGTCGTGACCCGCCGCGCTGAGGCGATCGGGCGAGACGGGCTCGAGCAGCTTGCGCGCCGGCTGCCGGCTCTCGTTGCCGCAGGCTTGAGGCTGGAGGGATCGCCGGGCCTGGTCGAAGCGGCAATCGCGCTGCTGGTCGAACGCGGGGTGCTGGCGCGCGATGGCAACCGGCTGGCCGTGCGCGATGCCGTGCGCGACGCCACGGCGGCGCGCGACGAGGCCGCGCGTATGGCATCACTCGCGGCGCGGCTCAAGCGAGAGGGACTGACGCCGCCTGATCTGCCGACGTTGGCGCCCGATGCGGCTTCGCGACGGATCGTGGAGCGGCTGGTACGAGGCGGGGTTGCGATCCGTGCGACTGACCGGGTGCAGAAGCGAGACTGGCTGTTCCATACGGAGGCGGTCAGCGCGGCGCGCGTGCAGTTGGAGCAGGCGTTGGCACGTTCCGCCGAGGGCTTGCTGGTCGGCGAGGCAGGATCGATCCTCGGTCTGACCCGCCGCCACAGTGTCCCGCTGCTCGAGCATTTCGACGCCATACGCTTTACGCGTCGGCAAGGCGACCGCCGGGTGCTCGCCCGCGAATAGCGAGTGCGCTATGGCCTGCAGCGTCTGGAGGCGATTGGGGTCTGGTGGCCCTCGCGGTCTTCAAAACCGTTGGCTCGCCGAAAGCGAGCGGTGGGTTCGATTCCCATCCGCCTCCGCCACACCCAAGTGCGCAGCACGTCTTCGCCGCGGAGCCTGGACACCCCTGCGACGCTCGGTGTCACTGCGTCCGTGGCAGGTTGTCCCGCTGTGCGAACCGCATGCTGACATCTGGGCTTGAGGCGGACACATTGCCCGCCGCCATGATCGAGATGCGGAAGACGGCGCTGCCGGCGAGGGCAGCGATGGAGGCCAACGACGACAGCGCGCGGCCATGCCGGCCGGCGACCAACGAGACCGCCTTGAGTGCCGCGGGCGCGAGTGTGCCGGCGACTTGCCCGCCCCAATATTCCGCCCGTCCGGAGGGGCTCTCGAGCGCGGCAGCGACACCAGCGCGCTCAAAGATGCGGTGCGACATCGCGGCAGCGGTCGCCTCGACGACGAGGCCGGCAAGCGTCACCACATCCAACGCGCGCCGGGTGCGCGGCTGCGCTTCGGTAAGCGCCAGGGCAGAGGCGCCGGTCACGATGGTCGAACTCGCGAACCGGGTCGCAAGCGCCCGCGGTGCTGCGGCCCAGAGCGGGGTGCTGGTCGCGGACAGCAGGGCGGCGGTGTAGGTGCCGAGGCCTGTGCCGAACACGG
>CAXUIA010000050.1:3119-10694 GCA_964250835.1 uncultured Acetobacteraceae bacterium
CGGCGGCCGCGCGTGCGATGCGTCGAAGGAGGTTGGGTCTGGGCACGAACGACGAGGCCGCCTCGGCAGCCGCGGCGGGCATGGCGAATGCGGTGAAGCTGAGCAGTATCCAGGTGCCGATCGACATCGGCGAGGTGCGCTTGGCGATGCGCATCATATTCATGAAGCGTTGCGGCGTGTGCAGGTCCCAAACCAGCAACGCCGAACCGATCGTGGGCGCGAGCACGGACAGGAACCGTCCGCGTCGGCCGACGCCATCGCGGTGGCCGGCCTGCTCGGCAATCGTCGAGACGATCATGGCGCCGCCCGAAAGCCCGGCGAGGAAGATGTATCCACCCACCGCATACACATTGAACGGCGCGGCCTTGAGCTGGGAGCGGCCATAATAGGTCTGACCCTGCCAGGCGTTTGAAGGACCGTCGAGCATCAGCGTCGAGCTCCGGAACCGGCCGCAACCAGCACGGCTATCGCCGTCAGTGCCAGGCCCGCCATCGTGGTGAGGCCGGCCGCAAACGCCGGGGCAACGCGTCGCGAAGCGCGGGTCGGGGCGGACGGAAGATTGTAGACCTCGGGACGTTCGGTCAACAGGAAGAAGGCGTTGAGATGGCCGAGCCCGCCGGTGGCACCGGGGCTGTCAGGAACGCCGTAGAGGTAGGCGTCGGTGCGGCCATGCGCATGGAGCGTCTCGACGCGCTTGGCAGCGCGCGCTTGGAGCACCTCGACCTCGCCGAACTGGATGCTTTCGGTGGGACAGGATTTCGCGCAGGCGGGTTCGAGGCCGCCCTTCAGACGATCGTAGCAAAGCGTGCATTTATGCGCCTTGCCGTCCACCAGATTGACGTCGATCACGCCGAACGGACAGGCGGGAATGCAGTAGCCGCACCCGTTGCAGATGTCCTGTTGGACGACAACGGTGTCGAACTCGGTCTTGAACAGCGCGCCGGTGGGACACGCCTCCATGCAGGGCGGGTTGTGACAGTGCTTGCAGACGTCGCTCATCATCAGCCATCCGCTCTGGAAGGCGGGCTGCGCGTTGTCGCGTATCTGCTCGGGCTGCTCGATGAAGCTCACGTGCCGCCAGGTGTTGGCCGACAGCGCGCCGGTGTTGTCGTAGCTCTGACCCGTCAAGCCGAGATGGTCGGCAGGAAGGTTGTTCCACTCCTTGCAGGCGACCTCGCAGGCCTTGCACCCGATGCAGACGGTCGTGTCGGTGAAGAACCCGTAAGACTTGCCGGGCTCGATGAGAACGCCGGCAGTGATCTCGCTCTCATTGGCGATCACGCCGCCGAATTCGGACGCGTGATGATCGAGTGCTCTCGGGTGCATGTCCATTCGTCGTTCCTACTGGTCCTCGACCTCGATCGATAGGGCGATCAAGCCGATGATGTCAGGCGCTGTTTTGTAGGTTACACGCACGCGGGCCTGGCGTTGCTGCAAGTCAGCAAGCTGTGCTGGTTCGGCAAGCGATGAATGGCCGAGTATGAACAAGCGTCCAGCGCCCTCCTCATCGATAAGGGTGAAGCGGCTCTCCTGTGCGATCACGACCGTGCCGCTTACCATCATCTGCTACTATCCTTCCGCCGGCCGGTCTGCTCGCGACGCCAGCGCCGCGAGAACAGGGAGCGATCGGCGGCACGGCGAATCTGATGAAATACGGTAGGAACTAGACCGGTCGCCAGTGATCTTCTCCTTGTGATCGCCCGCTCCGCACCGCGGAACCTTGTGAGCGCGGCGGCGATGGGTCAATCTCCGGCCGTGCGCTGAGGAGTGGGCGGTGAAAAAGCTGCGAGAAGGATTGAAGGCCCGGGCCGAGGCATTCGTTCGTGACTGGACGTTGCCGCGGCAGATTGCCGGCCAAAGCCCTTACGCGGAGGGAGCGCGCAGCACCACATCTGCGCAGCTCCGTCCACGTCTCGAACAAGCGGACACCGTCGGCACCAGCATTTGCCCGTTCTGTGCAGTGGGTTGCGGTCAGCTCATCTACGCAAAGCACGGCAAGCCGGTCCACATCGAGGGTGATCCACGCAGCCCGATCAATCAGGGCACGCTCTGTCCGAAGGGCGCGTCTACTCTCGGCGTGCTGACGAGCCCCGACCGGATCAACAAGGTTCTCTATCGCGCCCCATACTCGACCGATTGGGAAGAGCGTCCGCTCGAGTGGGCAATGGACCGTGTCGCCGCACTGACGAAGAGGGCGCGCGACGAGACGTTCGTCGAGAGGTTGCCGGACGGAACGCGGATCAACCAAACTCTCGGCGTCGGTTCGCTCGGCGGTGCGACGATCGACAACGAAGAGAATTACCTGATCAAGAAGCTGTTCACTGGCGGCCTCGGCATCGTCAACGTCGAGAACCAAGCCAGGATCTGACACTCCTCCTCGGTCCCCAGTTTGGGGACCTCCTTCGGACGCGGAGCGGCGACGCTCGCGGTTTGGGACGTGGCGAACGCTGATTGCGTTCTGATCATGGGCTCGAACATGGCCGAGAACCACCCGATCGCGTTCCGCTTCGTGCTTCAGGCCAAGGAGCGAGGCGCGGCGATCATCCATGCCGATCCGCGTTTCACGCGCACGACGGCACTCGCCGATCTTCACGCACCGCTGCGTTCGGGATCGGACATCGCCTTCCTCGGCGGCGTCATCCGTTGGCTGCTGGAGGAAGACCGTTGGTTTCGAAACTACGTCATGGCGTTCACCAACATCTCGCACATCATCGAAGGCGACTATGTCGACGCGGAGCAGAACGGCGGATTGTTCTCGGGCTTCGATCCCGAGAGCCAGTCCTACAGCGACGCGACGTGGCAGTACGAGGGCAAGGAAGTGCCCTCCTCACTGAACGAGCGCGGCGCCGGCAAGTCGGCGCCGGGCGACTTCGCGAGCCTTTCGCGCGGACCGGCGTCGCGCGATCCGACGCTGCAGCACCCGAACTGCGTGTACCAGATCATGCGCCGGCATTACGCTCGCTATACGCCGGAGATGGTCGAGCAAGTCTGCGGCACGCCTCGCGAGACCTTTTTGCAAGTCTGCCGCACGCTTGCCGACAATTCGGGGCCTGAGCGGACCACGACACTCTGCTACGCAGTGGGCTGGACCCATCACTCGACCGGCGTGCAGATCATCCGGGCCGCATCGATGGTGCAGATGCTGCTCGGCAACATGGGCCGGCCTGGCGGCGGGATCCTTGCCCTTCGCGGCCACGCGAGCATTCAGGGCAGCACCGACATCCCGACCCTCTACAACATGCTGCCGACCTATCTGCCTCAGCCGAACGCGTTCAAGCGGCACGGGACGTTCGCGGACTATGTTGAGACCGAAACGCCGGCGACCGGCTGGTGGCACAATTTTCCAAAATACGCGGTCAGCCTGCTCAAGGCCTGGTATGGCGAGCACGCCACAGCTGAGAATGAGTGGGGCTATCAGTTCCTGCCAAAGCTGACCGGCGATGTCTCGCAACAGGTCATGACCCTTGCGATGGCCGACGGCCTGATGCGCGGCTGGTTCATGATGGGGCAGAACCCGCTCGTCGGTGCAGTCAATGCGGACCTCGTCGAGAAGGGTCTCGGCAAGCTCGAGTTCTTGGTCGTGCGCGACATGGCGATGATGGAAACAGCCAACTTCTGGCAAAAGGGCCGGCTGGTTCAAAGAGGAGAGCTGAGGCCCGAAGATATCGGCACCGAAGTGTTCCTCTTCCCCACTGCCCTGCCTGGAGAGAAGGACGGCACGGTTACCAACACCAACCGGCTCGTGCAGTGGCACGACACCGTGCTGGTGGCGCCCGGGGATAGCCGCTCGGATCTCTGGTTCATGTATCATCTTGGCAAGCGCCTCAAGGCGCTTTACGCCAACAGTGATCTTGCGCGTGATCGCGCGATCCAGGCGCTCACCTGGGAATATCCAGAGCGCGGCGCTCGCCAAGAACCCGATGCGGAAGCGGTGCTGCGGGAAATCAACGGCTACACGGTCGCCGACCGTAAGCAGGTCGCGAGCTTCAACGAACTCAAGGACGACGGTTCGACCGCGTGTGGCGGTTGGATGTATTGCGGGATCTATCCGCGCGACGGCCATAATGTTGCGCGATCGCGCAAGCCGGATATAGGTTCATCAAAGACCAATCACGCCGGCTGGGCGTTCGCCTGGCCCGCGAACCGGCGCACACTCTACAATCGCGCTTCGGCCGACATAGATGGAAAGCCGTGGTCCGAGCAGAAAAAGCTCATCTGGTGGGATGAGGCGGCCGATAGTTGGGTCGGCAATGACGTGCCTGATTTCGTCGCGAGCAAACGGCCAAGCTACCGGCCGGATTTCGGAACCAACCCGGTCGGCATGGACGCGCACGGCGGCGATGATCCGTTCATCATGCTTGCGGACGGCAAAGCCATGCTGTTCGTGCCTACAGGTTTGAGAGACGGGCCGTTGCCGACGCATTATGAGCCGACTGAAAGTCCGACCGCCAACGCACTCTATACGCGCCAGGACAACCCGACCGCCCGTCGCTGGACAAGGCCCGGCAACGAACTGCACGAACCCGAGGATCCAGACTATCCGCACGTGTTCACGACATTCCGACTGACCGAACTGCATTGCGGTGGTGTAATGAGCCGGGTGCAGCCACATACGGCGGAGCTGCAGCCGGAGGCGTTCGTCGAGGTGCCGTCGGAGCTTGCACGCACGCTCGGCATCAAAACGCGTGACTGGACCGTGCTATCGACCAAGCGCGGCGAGATCGAAGTGCGCGCCATGGTCACCGACCGGTTGCGGCCGTTCACGATTAACGGCCGCACAATCTACCAGATTGGGATGCCGTGGGTGTTTGGCCGCGAAGGTTACGCGACCGGCGCCATCGCCAACGTGCTGCTTGCGGCGACGGGCGACGCGAACACGTCGATCCACTCCACGAAAGCGATCACCTGCAACATCCGGTCGGGCCGTCTCGGCGACACCCCAAAGGCGCAGGCGCATGCGGCCGAGTGACCTGGAACTCGCGGGCTTGCTCGATGCGGTCATCGAGCGTCGGCCGGACGTCGACACAGCGCGGCTCACCACCGCCTTGGAGGCGCTCTGTCGCGCGCGCGATGCAATCGCAGATCCGATCGAGCGCGAGCGCATCAGCCTGCTCGTTACCCTGGTGATGGGTGTTAAGCATCCCATCGATGCGCCGCCTTGGGACGCGCTGGTGCAGGCAAGAGCCGGGGCTCTGCTCCAGGCCCCGCCAAAGGGCAGTCGCCCTTCGGAAACCGCTGGTTAGGACAGGTTACCTTGACGGCGTGCTGCGCGACATTGCTTCCGGAGCAACGCACAGTTTCACGTCACCAGCCTTCCTGATCCCGCCAGCTCAACCGCTTCACGAGGAGCGCGTGCCGCCCGGCGTCCTCGCGCAGATGCGGCCCACCTGGGACAAGGTCTGGTTCCCGCCGCGGCCATTCCACATCTCGACGTTCGACGATGTTTTCGTTGTCTCCGAGGGGCTGGTCGTCACACGCGACGGCGAGCTTGTGGCGCCGACCGTCACGCAGCATACGGCTGATGCCATCAAAGCCGCGCGTGAGTCGGTAAAGGCCGTGATTGCCGGCAGGGAGTGTCGGCGAATATCGGACAATGTGGTGCTCTGCCGCAAACCTGGATGCGCCACGTACGGCCATTGGCTCGTCGAGATGCTGCCCTGGATTGTGCTGGCAAGCCGGTGGCCCGAGCCCGTGCGGTTCCTTGTCCAAGAGCTGGGCGGCGCGATGCCGTCGATCATGCGCCAAAGCTTCGCGCTGCTGGGCATCGATGAGCAGCGCGTGCTACAGGCGGGGTTTGAACCGGTGCGGGTCGAGCGGCTCATCGTGGTGCACGGTCTGACCGAACACGGGCTCTACATGTCACCCGTCGCGCTTGACTGCCTGCAAGCGATCACCGAACGGATCGCTCCTTCGGGACCGGACGCGATTTTCCTCACGCGCTCGACGCTTCCGAGCCGGCGTTTGGTCGACGAGGCGCAGGTTCTGGACGACGCGCGTCGTGCCGGGTTCGTCGTCGTCGATCCGGCCACGATGCCGCTGACTGAACAGGTGGCACTCTTCAAGGCAGCACGCCGGATCGTCGGTGTGATGGGCTCGGCGCTGGCCAATCTCGCGTTCGCTTCGCCGCGCACGGAGGTGTTCGTTCTCGCACCCGACAACATGCCCGACACGTTCTTCTGGTTTCTCGCCGCGCACCGACGCCTGGCGATGACGGAGATCCGCTGCAGAACTGCACCGCCGCGCACGGGTCACGCGGAGTACGACCTGTTCGTTCAGCTCGACGAAGCGGACCAAGCATTGATCCTGGACCGCACGATCAATCACCATCCGCCCCCACTCTGGTTCGACGCAGAATATTACTGCCTACGTTATCCGGACGTTGCAGCAGCCGGCGTCGATCCGTTGGCGCACTACATCGAGTTTGGCTGGCGAGAAAACCGAAGACCGTCCGAGATCTTCGACGGTGTCGCCTACCTAAAAGCCTATGACGACGTGCGCGCCGCAGGCATCGACCCGCTGGTGCACTATCTGCGGTTCGGACGGCGTGAGGGCCGACGTGTCGCTTCAGGGGGGAGCCTGGCTTAATCCTTCAGCGGGTCATGTCCCCAGTTCATCAGCGACTTGCGCCAGCGCGTGTCGGTGACGTCCCCCGTTGGTCGCTGTTTCATATGGCGATGCACGTAGCCGATGACTTTGCGCATGGCATCGTAATCGTCGTCGTCGCGCTCCGAAACCTTCTTGGCCCTCACCGCCAGGACGCGACCACCCATCGCGTGACCCACCGCCTCCTTCTCTCCATCATGCGTGACCCTTTCACCTTCATGGGTCATACCGACTGAACGGCTGTCTTCGGTTTCGAGCCAGCTTCGGTGCTCGGACGGCGACATGTTGACGAGGTCATTGAAAGTCCGCTCGATTTCGTGTCGTTCATCGCGGTCGTGCTCGGGCATGGTGGCTCCTCCTGGGCGCGAAACGCTGCATCGCCATCGCGGTTCAGACAGGCCAGACCTGTACGACATGCGGCTGGATAAGAACCACGCAGGTTCCTTTCTGCGGTTCCGAATCCATGATTGCGTTAAGCATGTTGTCGCCGAGGCGGAGCTTCACGCGGGCCGATCCGTCGTTGTTCGTTCGAGCCGCAAGAATTTGCGCTTCGATCCCGGCCTTGCCCGGTGAAGCGAGCCTGATCTGGTGCGGACGGACCGACCATCCGACGCGAGTGCCGGGGACGAGGAACGGACGATCGACGGTGAGAACCGCGCCCAAGCCCAAACCGATCCGGTCGGGTGCGACGGCGCGGCCGTGACCGATCATGTCGGCGCCGAGGAGACGGGCGGCGGTTTCGTTTGCGGGGCGGCGGTAGAGAAGTCCCGCTGGTCCCGATTGAAGCACACGGCCGTTTTCGAGAAGCAGGAGTTCATCGGCGAGCAGGAGCGCCTCGGTGGGGTCGTGCGTGACGAGGATCGTGGTCGCATCGACTTCGGCCTGAAGCGCGAGAAGCTCGCGCCTGAGATCTGTTCTCAACGCGGCATCGAGTGCGGAAAATGGCTCGTCGAGCAGGATCAAACGCGCGGA
>CAXUIA010000050.1:10704-11848 GCA_964250835.1 uncultured Acetobacteraceae bacterium
GCGCGCGCGAGAGCCACGCGCTGCTGCTGGCCGAGCGACAGCTCGCCGGGTCTGCGGTGCGCGAGCGCTGCGAGACCGAGCCGCTCGATCCAGAGTGACGCGCGGACCGGATCGGCATCGACCGCAAAGCGGACCTGCTCGGCCACGCTCAGATGTTCAAAGAGGCCGTAATTCTGCGGCACGTAGGCGATGGCACGGCTGGCCGCCGGCACGACCGCGAGATTGCGGCCGTCGAACCGCAGCTCGCAGCCTCTCGCATCATCAAGACCCGCGATGAGGCGCAGCGTGAGCGATTTGCCCGACCCGGACGGGCCCAATATGCCGAGCCGCTTGGCGTCGGCTTGCCAGGCGACCGCGAGTTCGAAACCGTCGAGACGACGGCGGAGCGACAACGCGAGCGGGCGCCCTCTGCTTTCTATCGGCTTGCCGACTGGACGGGTTAGCGCGGTTAAGTCGCAGATCGCCGGCCGCTGACGCCGCCGGTTGAGAATGGCTTGGCTCAAACCCATGACGGCCAGTGCTGCACAAAGCGTCGGCACCAGGATCGGGAGCATTGCCGGCAGACCTTCGCTGCCGAAGGCGACATAGGTGAAGACGGGCAGTGAATAGGGATGGTAGGCGACGGTGACGGTGGCGCCGAACTCGCCGAAGGCACGCAGCCACGCGAGAAGCAGACCGGCGCCGATCATCCGGGCGCCAAGCGGCAGGCTTACCCGCAGGAAGATGGCGGCTGGCCCATGGCCGAGCGTCGCAGCGACATCCTCAAGGCTTGGATCGACGGCAACGAATGCGGCACGGGCGGCGATGATGAGGAACGGAGCGGCGACGAAGGTCTCGGCCAGCACGATGCCGGAAAAGCTGTCGGTGAGTGCGCGACCGATCGGTCCCGCGTCGCTGAGGAGAAAAAGCAGCAACACGCCGCTGGTGAGCGGCGGGAGTGCCAGCGGAAGCTGGACAACAAACCCCAGCACCGCGGCGGCACGGGTCTTGTTGCGGGCCAGCACATAGCCGAGCGGGATGCCGCCGAGCGCGATCAGCGCGGTCGCGATCGTGGCGCTGAACACGGACACACTGAGCGCGTCGGCAAGCCGCGGCAGGTCGGCGCCGCGCCAATCGCCGCGCCGAAGCTCGAATATTCCCGCGG
>CAXUIA010000051.1:0-10908 GCA_964250835.1 uncultured Acetobacteraceae bacterium
CGGGAGCGCTGACCGAAGCATTTGACGAGGAGTGGCGACGTGTTGAGGGATTGGCGGGGCGGATCGTCGAGCCGGGGCACCAGTTCGAGTGGGCTTGGCTGCTGTTGCGCTGGGGTGGGGCGCGTGGGCGCGGTGATGCGATCGCGGCGGCACTTCGTCTGATCGAGGTCGGCGAGCGCTTTGGGGTGGATCGCGACCGGGGTGTGGTGGTGCTCGAGCTGCTTGATGACATGTCGGTGCAAGCGCCGGTCGGGCGGTTGTGGGCGCAGACGGAGCGGGTGAAGGCTGGGTGCTTGGCGGCGCTGACGACCGGCAAGGATCGTTACCTGGAGGGGGCGCTGGCAGGATGTGAGAGCGTGCGCGCGTTTCTCGAAGCGGCGCCGAGGCTTGGTCTATGGCGCGATCAGATGGCGGCGGACGGCAGGTTTGTCGTCGAGGCAACACCCGCGAGCACGTTTTACCACATCGTGGTCGCGATCGATGTCCTGCGTGACTGGGTCAGGCGCCGACCTGCGGCACTTTGACCAGCGTGCAGCCGCTGATCAGCCAAGACCCGTCGGTCTCGCGCTCGACGTCGTAAAGCGCGGTGACGTCAGCGCCGTCCGGTCCGGTCAGCTCGACGTGCTGGACGAGCGCGCCGTTGTGCTGTTCGAGCACGCCAAAACTCTCAGCGCGTGAGCGGTAGACCGGTTGATAGCCCTCGCGGACCATGTCGAGAAAAGTCGCTGGGTCGTGGAAGATCGCACGTATTCGGGGTGAGGCGTCGCCGAAGGCCGTCACGCCGTCATCACGTCGGAACGCCTGCAGCTGTTCGGTGATGACGTGCTCGATGACGGCGCGGTCGGAGGGGGATGGTGGAGCGGATTGGGCGCATGCGGCGTGCAGCGGGATGGCGAGGAGAAGGGCGAGGCGTCGCATGTGTTGGACTCCGGCGGCTCATAAGCAGTCTAGCACGCGTGGGGAACGAAGCGGCGGGAGGATTGGATGAGCTCGTCCTGCGCGGCGATGAGTGCGAGCTCGGCGCCCGGAGCGGTGCGGGCAATGATGCCCCAGGTGCTGCTGGCGGCGTTGGCGAAGGCTGCGATCGGGTCGTTCGTGTCGAGCACGTGGAAGAGGAAGAGGGCGGCGATAAGGTCGCCGGCGCCGTTGACGGCGAGGTCGAGCCTTGGCGTACGCAGACGGTGGAAGCCCGCGTCGGTCGCCAGCAGGAGGTCGAGCGCGTCCTGCGGGGTGTCTTCGACGGCAAGGCTGGTTACGAGGACGAGACGTCGTCCGGCACGCATGCGAAGGCGGAGGTTGGCGGCGGCCTGCTTGGCCCGGGCGAGCGTCAGCGTCGGGTAGCCTGCGAGATGGGATAGTTCGAAATGGTTCGGGGTCAGCAGGTCGGCTTCGGGTATGACGCGAGTGGCGATCAGTTCGGCGACGCCGGGACGGACAAAGATGCCGGGGCGGTCGTCACCGATGACAGGGTCGCAGGCGTATAGTGCGCGCGGTTGGCGGCTACGGAGGAGGTGGACGGTCTTGAGGACGGCATCACCGGTGGCGGGGTCACCAAGATAGCCCGATAAGAGGGCGTCGGCTTGACCAAACGCGCCGCGCCGGTCCAGACCGGCGGCAAGATCGCCGATCAGCGACGCTGGGCATACCTGGCCGGTCCAGTCGCCGTAGCCGGTGTGGTTGGAGAACTGGACGGTGTTGATCGCCCAGACTTCGGCGCCGAGGCGCTGGAGAGGAAACCGCGCGGCGTCGTTGCCGACATGACCGTAGCAGACCGACGACTGGATGGAGACGATGTTCATTGTCCGGAGCATAGTCTGATTGCGGAGCATGTCCTGTGAGCGGTTCGACAGGAGCGGATGTTTTCGTTATGTTTGATCGACGCATCGAAGGAGACGACGTATGACGCTCGACCAGCGGGTGATCGGACGTTGACAGTTCCTGTCGTTCTCCTTGCAGGCGGCCTCGGAACGAGGTTGCGTGAGGAAACTGACGTTCGGCCCAAGCCGATGGTCGAAATCGGCGGCCGGCCGATTTTGTGGCACATCATGAAGATCTACGCGGCATCGGGTTTTCGCGAGTTCGTGGTCTGCCTCGGCTACAAAGGAGAGGTGATCAAGAACTTCTTCTATGACCTGCATCATCAGGCAGGAAGTGTCACGGTGCAGACACGCACCGGCGCGGTGGAGCGGCATGGCGATCGGCCGGTCGAAGATTGGACCGTTCATCTCCTCGAAACCGGACCCGAGACAATGACGGGCGGGCGAGTGAAGCGGGCGGCAGAGTTTCTCGGGCGGCGACGTTTCATGCTGACCTATGGCGACGGTGTGGGCGATGTTGATTTGCGTGGCTTGCTGTCGTTTCACGAAGGCCACGGCAAGAAGGCGACGATAACCGCGGTGCGACCCCCTGCCCGCTTCGGTGGTCTTACGATCGAGGGGGACGACGTACTTAATTTTATCGAGAAGCCGCAGATCGGCGAAGGTTGGATCAATGGCGGCTTTATGGTGCTCGAGCCGGAAATCCTCGACTACATCGCGGGCGATCCGACGATCCTGGAGCGCGATCCGCTCGAGCGGCTCGCCGATGAGCGTCAATTGACCGCATTCCGCCACGACAAGTTTTGGCAGCCGATGGATACGGTGCGCGACCTAACCTTCCTGCGCGAGCTCTGGGAGAAACGTCAGGCGCCCTGGAAAGTGTGGGAGGACGAGGTATGAGCGCCGCGCTCGGGACAGCGTCTGGTGGAACACCTTTTGGCGGTGTTTACTCCGGCGCGCGGGTGCTGATCACGGGGCATACGGGCTTTAAAGGCGCGTGGCTGACGAGTTGGCTGCTTGAACTTGGTTCGGAGGTCGCAGGCTACTCAAGTGATGTACCGACGCAGCCGTCACTGCATGATCTGTCTGGAACGGCCGGGCGTATCGAGGATCATCGCGGCGACATACGCGATGTCGCGAAGTTCAGGGGCGTGGTCGATACATTCAAGCCGGACTTTGTGTTCCATTTGGCGGCACAGGCGATCGTGTCGACCTCATACGCCGATCCGGTTGAGACGGTGTCGACGAACGTGGTGGGTACCGCGTCGGTGCTCGACGGATTGCGCCGGGTTGAGCATCCTTGCGTCGCGGTGATCATTACGTCCGACAAATGCTACGACAACGTCGAGTGGCCTTGGGGGTATCGCGAGACCGATGCGCTTGGCGGACGCGACGTCTATTCGGGATCGAAGGGCGGCGCGGAGCTTGTGTTCCGTTCGTTCTGGCATTCGTTCTTCCGTGCGGAACATCCGGTGCGGATGGCGACGACACGTGCAGGCAACGTCATCGGGGGCGGCGATTGGGCGGCTGACCGGATCGTCGCTGACTGCGTACGCGCCTGGCAAGCGGCACGCCGCGTGCAGATCCGCTCGCCCTCGGCCACACGTCCGTGGCAGCATGTGCTGGAGCCTTTGAGTGGGTATCTGACGCTGGCGCACGCGATGCGCGCGGATCCTGCTCTGTCGGGAGAGAGCTTCAATTTCGGGCCGCGGGCTGAGCAGAACGCGCGTGTCATTGACCTGCTTGGCGATCTTGGTCGCGTCTGGGGACTGAACGAGCAGGACAGCTACGAAATCACCGGGAACGTTCCCTTTCACGAGGCGGGGCTGCTGAAGCTTAATTGCGACAAGGCACTACTTCGGCTGCGCTGGCAGCCGACGCTGTCGTATGACGAATGTGTTTCGATGACGGGAGGATGGTATCGCGACGTGGTGCGCGACGGCGGAAATGCTCGCGAGGCGACGCACGCAAACATCGCGACATATGAAAATCTCGCCGCGGAGCGCCGACAGGTCTGGGCTTGAACGGACCGTTCCTGACGCAATTGCGGCGGATCCCGACGCCACGCGGGGCGGTGCTGCACGGGATGAAGGCAACTGATCCGGGCTATGCCGGGTTCGGGGAGGCTTATTTCTCGATCGTCGACCAGGACGCGGTGAAGGGATGGAAACGTCATTCTCGGATGGTGCTGAACTTGGTGGTGTGTTCGGGAACGATCAGGTTCTATGTCAGGCAGGGCGAGTGGGCAGGAAGTGTCGCTTTGTCGCCTGACTCGGACGAAACTCACGCGCGGCTGACCGTTCCGGCGGGTTGTTGGATGGCGTTTGAGGGTGTCGGTGCTGCAACCAACATGGTCTTGAACGTCGCGAGCATCGGGCACGATCCGTCGGAAGCGGAGACGGCGCCGCTGGACACTTTTCCACTCGACATCGGTGAGACGATCGCGTGAGGATCCTGCTTGCGGGTGCCGGGGGAATGCTGGGGACGGCGCTGCAACCGGCATTGGCGAGCGCTTGGCCGGAGGCGGACATTGTGCCGGCGAAGCGCGAGATGCTGACGGTTGGGGACCCGCGCGGCTTGCTCGATCGGGTGGTGGAGTTGGCGCCGAGTGTGGTGGTCAATGCGGCGGCCGACACCGATGTCGAAGGGGCGGAGCTTGACGGCGCGTCGGCGTTTTCTTCGAACGCTGAGCTGCCTGGATTGCTCGCGAGCGCATGCCGCTTGCTCGGGGCGCCGCTGCTTCACGTCTCGTCTACCGGTTGCTACGGGGTATGGAAGTCGGTTCCGTATGACGACTATGACGCGGTGCAGCCGACGACGGTGCATCACCGATCGAAGATTGCGGGTGAGATCGCGGTCCGGTCATCTGGTTGCGAGCACCTTATCGTACGCACTGGCTGGCTTTTTGGTGGAGAGGCCGGGCACCGGAAGAATTTTGTCTTCAAGCGCGTGCTCGAGGCGGCACAATCGGAACTGATGCGAAGCGATCCAACACAGACCGGAAATCCGACGTTCGTCGAAGATCTCGCGCGCAGCATGCTTAGCGCGTTTCGCGCGGGCGTGCGCGGAACGTGCAACATCGTCGCGGGCGGATCGGCGACGCGTCTGGACTATGTGCGCGAGATCGTTCGGCTGTCCGGGCTGCCCTGCCGGGTGGAGGCGTCCGAGGGAGGTTTCAAACGGCGTGCCGCGGTGTCGCCGAACGAGGCGGCGGTCAACCTTCGGCTTCAACTGATGGGGCTTGACGACATGGCGACGTGGCAGGACGGGCTTGCGCGGTACGTCGCGACGCTGCGCACATCTGATGCTTGGCACGCGATTGGGAGTGCGGCATGAGCCACATTGAGAATGTCGTGCTCGGCGCCGGCGTCGCCGGCCTTGCCGCCGCCTATGCGGCGCGCGAGGCGGGACGGCAGGCGACGGTGTTTGAGGCGCGTGCGCGGCATGGCGGCACACTGGACCATTTCGAGATCGATGGATTTCGTTTCGATCACGGCGTGCATCTTTCATTCGCGAGCGAGCCGGAAGTGCGGGCGATATTTGACCGCACACCGTACGAGACGCATGACGCGGTTTCACTGAACTTCGACGATGGATTTTGGCTCAAACACCCGGCGCAGAACAACATGTTTCCGCTTCCAGCCGACCAGAAGGTGGCGCTGATTGCAGGGCTGGCCGATCATCCGTCGGGTGAGATCGCCAACTACCGCGATTGGCTGGTCCATCAATATGGCGAACCTATCGCGACACGTTGGCCGCTGGTGTACACAGAGAAGTACTGGACGGTGGATGCCGCCGAGCTGGGAACTGAGTGGATCGGCAAACGAATGCGTCGCGCTGATCTGCGCGAGGTGCTGACGGGAGCATTTTCTTCCGAAACGCCCAACACCTACTATATCAGTCAAATGCGCTATCCGACGCGAGGCGGCTATCGCGCGTTCGTCGACCCGTTGGCAGAAGGCGCTGACCTTCGGCTTGACCACGCTGCCGTATCGATTGATCTGGATCAGCGGCAGATCCGGTTCGGCAACGGCGAGACCGTCAGTTACGAACGCTTGGTGAGCACGTTGCCGTTGCCGCGGCTGGTCGAGCTCGCAACTGACGCACCGGAGAGCGTGCGTGCGGACGCAGCCACGCTGTTTGCGACCGAACTCGACCTGGTCTCCGTCGCCTTCGAGCGTGCAGACGTGCCGCCGAGCCTATGGTTCTACATCT
This sequence comes from uncultured Acetobacteraceae bacterium, assembly GCA_964250835.1. Taxonomy (GTDB): domain Bacteria; phylum Pseudomonadota; class Alphaproteobacteria; order Acetobacterales; family Acetobacteraceae; genus CAXTPV01. Next base: position 6,033 of record CAXUIA010000051.1, read on the forward strand.
ACGACCGCGACATCCTGGCGGCGCGGGCCTACTCGCCAAGCCGTAAATCGGCCGACAATGCGCCGCCCGGGACGTCGTCGCTGCAGTTCGAGATCTACTCGTCGGTTCGCAAGCCACAGACGCTCGGCCCACAAGCCCTCATCGCGAACTGCGTCGAGGCGCTTGAACGTATGGGCCTGGCGCAGGCGAGCGACATACGATTCACCGATCACCGGCGGCTCGCCTATGCCAATGTGGTTTTCAATCTTGGCATGGAAGCCCGCCGCGACCGCGTGCGTGACTGGGCGCGCGGGAAGTCGGTACAGCTCGCCGGCCGTTTCGGCGAGTGGGAATATCTCTGGAGCAACCAGGCGATGATGAGCGGCCTGCGTGCGGGATCGGCTGCGTTCTGCGGAGCTCCCGCTTCGATTTGAAGGGGCAAGATGGTCGGCTTTTGGAAGCGCAAGCAGCCGGACGTGGTTGTAGAGGAGGAGCTGGTCGACCTGGTGCCGGCGGCGTCGCTGTTTGCGCGGCCTGCGTCACCGCCGCCGCTGCTTTTTACACCGGGCGAGTTGATCCCTCCGCTTTGGCGGGTTGGACCCGGCGGATCAGTGGACGCGGTTTCGGTGCGTTTTCTGCCCGACGGGCGCGTCTTAGGGATCGAAGGGCTGGGCACAGCCGGCTGGGAGTTGGGCGCCGGCCACCTTACCGTTCGAACGGACGGTGAAGCATTTTGGATTTTCGACCGGCGCGAGATGGTCCATCGACGCGAGATCGTGCGCGGCACGACGATATCCGGCGGTGAGATCGAGATGCTTGCCGATCTCGATGACCTGCGTACGGCTCAGTCGATCCGTTGGCCGAGTCGTCCGATTGTGGTGACATTCAACTCGGTGGCTCAGCCGTTCAACGACCAGGGAACTGACTGGGAGTTTACTGAGTGTCTGTCCGACGACAGATTTGATTTTATGCTGTTTTCTGAGCGAGCTCCGCCATCGTTTTGTTACTTGAACAAGACGGCTCGTGTGCTGGATAGACTTCGAATCGTTCCGCAGCTTGGCTATCGCGAGTTCCTTTTTTTGGGTCAAGGGTCGGGAGGTTTTGCCGCACTGATGTTTGCCGAACTTCTCAGCTATGAGTTTCACGATTGCCGCTTTAGGTCCTTGACCGTCAATCCGATGACCGCGCACGGCAAGGACATCGAAGACGAGATCCGCCAAGTTGCCGACGAGAGCGTGCGGGCGCCATTCCTGGACGCGGATGCGGTATCGCAGAAGGATTGCGCTGTCGCGTCCGTGCGTGAACTGGTTAGGATGAGCACGCGCAGGCGCGGGGGCGACGTCGAGCATCGGATTCTCTTCGACCAGGACAATCCGGCGCAGGCGATGTATGCTTACTGGGTTTCTGACCTGGATGGGTTCTCGCTGTGCCCGACCGCGCTGGGCATGCGGCCCGATCAGGGTAGTGCTGCGATCATCGGATCGGAAGCGTTCGCGGCAGGCCTGGCGTGGGGTCGTGAACAGTAGCCTGATCAGGATTGGGGTTCCATTCGAGGAGCCGAGAGCACTTCCGACGATCAGCGAGTTGATCGAGGCGACGTGGTCGTTCAGCTCAAACGGGGACGTTCATGCACCCTATTTCAAATTTCGCTCCGATGGTCGCATCGCGGGTCACGAGCATCCGGACGAGACAGGTTGGACGGTGCGTGATCGCTCGATCGTGCTTCTCGACGAGCGCGGACGCGCAAGCGTGATGTTTGATCGCGGACGGATGATCGACGATGGCAAGAGAGTGCTGCTGGGCCGGAAGTTGTTCCGTGAGCAGCGATCTTATGAGCTTGTTGAGACTACTCCGCCGCATGTGGGGCAGCGACCGCATCGGCCAGTAGAGCTGATTAGACGCCGGGGAACGCCGCCCCGACGCAATCTGGTGATCCTGCGAGCAAACGAGGCCTCGTTGCATACCGCGTGGACGGTGGATGTCGATGAAGAGGACCGGTCATGGGATCTCTGCACGAGCTTTTACGGAGCGCCTGACAATTTTCCGGTCGATGATTTCGGTGAGTATGCGGCTTTGCAACGCGACGAAAGGAAATTCCAGGCGCTGCGTAGCTTGCTGATCAGTAATCCTGATTTGATGAACTACCAATTCTTTATGTTTCCCGATGATGACATCGCAATGTCGTGGAGCGACGTCAACGCTTGCTTCCACGCGATGCAGCGCTGGGGTTTTGAGCTTGCTCAGCCTTCGCTTCATCGGGATGGTGTGATTAACTACGAGAACACGCGTCAGGACACGCGCTACCACGTCCGCTTCACGAGCATGGTCGAGGTAATGATCCCGATCATGTCACGCGCGGCACTGCTTGCCTGTCTTCCGACGTTCGACCTTACGCGGAGTGGGTTTGGGATCGACTATGCCTGGGCGAAGATCCTGGGCGGAGACAAGCGGCAGATCGGGATCATCGACGATGTGGCGGTGATCCACACGCGGGCGACTGGCACCTCCTACGATATGCGGGCGGCCTACGATGAGGGTGATGCGCTGTCGGCACGTTATGGTCGGACCGAGTGGTTCCAAGTGAATGTGCGTGGGGGCCTTGTGCGATAGCGTTACGCGGCCGGTCGGCGCGAAACTCCTCTTGAGAGTTTTCGCAATCTGACGGCCGTCTTGCGGTCGCTTTGAGAGCTGTTATGTGGGCACCGATTTTGGAGATGCCCACGATGAATGCCACCAAAGTGTTCGGCCTCGCCGTCTTGCTGGTATCCGCTGGATCAGCGCTGGCGCAGGCGCCTCGCGCAGCTGGCACGCCTTCAGCCACGACTGGGCCTCAGTCGGCCGACGTTCAAGCGCGCGTCGAAGCTCGGATCAAAAGCCTACATGACCGGCTGCATATCACGGCCGCCGAGGAGCAGAACTGGCAGGCGTTCACGGCGGTGATGCGGCAGAACGCGCAGCAGGAGTCCGACGCGCTCGCCGCTCGTCAGAAGGCGTTCGGCTCGATGAACGCAGTGCAGGACATGCAGTCATACGCCGATATCACTGCGCAACAGGCGCAGCAGATCAGCCGCCTGGTTGGACCGTTCCAGACGCTGTACGCGCAGTTCTCTGCTGATCAGAAGGAGACGGCCGACACAATCTTCCACAACTACACGACGCGAGCCGGCGCCCGCCCCCGTGGCTGAAGTCACTTGATGGTTGACGTCGTCGGATAGCTGAGAAAACCGGCGGCTGGACGGAGGGCGCGACTGGCTTTAAGTCATCGCGCCCGCGCGGTCCGCTTCTCTCGAGGAAAGTCGTATGAAACCCGGCATTCACCCCAACTACCATGAAATCAAGGTCGTCATGACGGATGGGCCGGAGTTCGAGACCCGCTCGTGCTACGGCAAGCCGGGCGACACGCTTCGTCTGGACATAGACCCGAAGTCACACCCGGCGTGGACCGGGCAGCAGCGGATTATGGATACTGGCGGTCGGGTCGCGAAGTTTAACAAACGATTTGCCGGATTGGGCGTGAAGAAGGAGAGCTGAAACCCTCTTGAACCAGGGTTTGCGTCAACTATCTGAGGTGCGTTCGGGATGCCCAATTGGGGTTCCGGGGCCTGGGCCGACCGGCAACGGTGGCTAAAGATTTGAACCTTGCTCTTCAGGAGGTTTTCATGACTTACGATTTCACACCCTTGTTCCGTACGGCGATTGGGTTTGATCGCCTCGCACGACTGATGGACAGCGCCGTCGAGACGGCCGCGAGCACTTCCTATCCTCCCTACAATATCGAGCGTCTGGGCGACGACAATTATCGCCTGACGATGGCTGTTGCCGGGTTCGGGCCCGAGAATATCGAGCTTGTCGTCCGTGAAAACACGCTCACTGTGGCCGGTAAGTTGGCGTCTGGTCCAGCGAACGATGGGACCGCGAAAAGCGAAGTTGTGTACCGCGGCATCTCAGGCCGGCCGTTTGAGCGGCGTTTTGTGCTGGCCGATCATATCGTGGTCGAGGGCGCCGACCTGCACAATGGTCTTCTGCATGTCGAACTGCGACGTGTCGTTCCGGAAGCGCTGAAACCCCGCCGGATCGCGATAGGCTCGGCACCGAAGACGCCGGCGATCGCAGGCAATGACGACGCTTTGCAGGGAGCGCACGCCGCGTAAGTCGCGGCTGGATGTTTGATGATGAGGGGGCCGGTTTCCGCCGGCCCTCTTTTTTGTTCAGCGTTGACATTGCGTATCTTGACCGGGCCACCGCGCGCGCTTCATACCCTGACGAACATCGCGGCGAGCGGCCGCTCCTTGGGCCGCGTCGCCTGAGCGAGCCCCCGATTGGACCCGAGATGACACTTCCCCTGATGCCCAAAGCCACCGCCGTGTGGCTGATTGAAAAGACCGCTCTTACATTCACCCAGATCGCAGATTTCTGCGGCATGCATCCACTCGAAGTGCAGGCCATTGCTGACGGCGAGGTTGCGCAAGGCATCGTCGGTTATGACCCGGTGGCGAACGGACAGGTTTCAGCATCGGAAATTTCCGATTGCGAGCGCGACGGATCGCTTCGGCTGCATCTTCTGTCCAGTGCGACCCCGGCGCCGAAGCGGTCGCGCGGTGCGCGCTACACTCCGGTCGCCAAGCGCAATGACCGGCCCGACGCAATTGCATTCGTGTTGCGCAATTTTCCGCAGCTCAGCGAGGCACAGGTCGTCAAGCTGCTGGGCACGACGAAGGACACGATTCAGAAGGTGCGCGACCGCCAGCACTGGAATTCGGCCAATATCAAGCCGCGAGACCCTGTTATTCTCGGCCTCTGCACTCAGACCGACCTGAACGCGGCAGTTCAGTCGGCCAATGAGCGCCTCACCCGTGAAGGCCGACACGTCCCCCTTCCCCCACCCCCCGAACCCCAT
>CAXUIA010000051.1:10918-11622 GCA_964250835.1 uncultured Acetobacteraceae bacterium
GAGGAAGCTGCCTAGAGTCGATGGGATCCAAGAGGCGACGTCCGTTTGGCGGGGTTCTAAGGGGCGGAGCCTTTTAGCTTTTCAAGCTCATCACGCAACCGCAATTTCTCAGCCTTGAGGCGCGCAAGCTGATCCATGTCTGGCTGAGGCCGGTGATCCTCGGCGAAGATGCGCTGCTCCAGATCACGGTGGCGCGCCGTCAACGCTTCGATCCGGCCTTGCAGACTCATCTCTCACTCCCGCGTGCTAAACAGTTCAGGGTAGGCGGGTGGCAAGGCTTTGGGCCAGCGTTTTGCGAGGAGGATGAATGCTGACGGACCGGGATTCGCTGCTGCGCAAATTGCATGAGCTTCGCAGCGAGCACCGCGATCTCGACACGGTGATCAGCCGTCTGTCGGACCAGCCGCTCGACCAGCTGCAGATCCAGCGTTTGAAGAAACGCAAACTGCTGCTCAAGGACGAGATTGCCTGGTTGGAGAGCCGGCTGATCCCGGACAGCATTGCCTGAGATGACGCCACGGGTCGGCGTGATCATGGGAAGCCAGTCGGACTGGGCGACGATGGCGAAGACGGCCGAGCTGCTGACAGTGCTCGACGTGGCGCATGAGACGCGGATTGTTTCGGCGCATCGCACGCCGGACCGGCTGACGGCCTATGCGCGCGAGGCGGAGGGGCGGGGCTTGCGGGTGCTCGTGGCGGGCGCT
>CAXUIA010000052.1:0-9082 GCA_964250835.1 uncultured Acetobacteraceae bacterium
ATGGTGAGCAGCGACAACAGCACCATCCTCTTCACCGGCTATCTGGCAACCGATCCCGCACAGATCTACGCGGGCGTCGGCCTCGGGGGGGGCGGGGGCGCCCCCCCCGGGGGCGCCCCCCAGAGGGGCGGGGGGGGGGCCCCCACGCCACGACTGTGGCTCTGCCCCAACCCAAGCTGGGGACGGCGTCTCCGGGCTTGCGGGCGGGTCCGGGGGCGCTGCCCCCGCCGGGTCCAGGGCAGGATCCTGGTCTCCCCACGCTTCGCCCTCCCTGACGATCCAGGCCACGACTTGTCCAACCGAAACCTCATGGCCGTCCGCCGCCGTGACGCCACGCAGGGTTCCAGACGCCGGTGCCTCGATCTCCATGGCGGCCTTGTCGGTCTCGATCTCGAACAGCGGCTCGCCTCGCTTGACTTCGGCACCTTCAGCTGCGAGCCAGCGGCCGATGCGGCCTGACGTCATGTCCATGTCGACACGCGGAAATATAATTTCGGTCGCCATCAGACCTGATTGCCGACGAGACGTCGTGCGGCGTCTACGATGTCTGAAGTTTGTGGGACCGCGGCGCGCTCGAGTGCCGGGTTATATGGAATTGGACATTCGGCACCGCCCAGTCGGATGATCGGTGCGTCGAGCCGGTCAAAAGCTTCGCTTTCTGCGATGAGCGCGCTGACCTCGGTGCCGATGCCGAGCGTTTTCACGCCCTCGTATACGCAGAGCAGACGAGTGGTTCGTGACACGCTTGCGATCAGAGTCTCCCGGTCGAGCGGACGCAGCGAGCGCAGATCGACGATTTCGGCGTCAATCCCATCACCAGCGAGGATTTCGGCTGCTTCGAGAGCGCGAGACACCATGATCCCGGAGGCAACGATCGTGAGGTCCGATCCCGATCGCCTGACTGAAGCTTTGCCGAGAGGTACACGATAAGACTCGACGGGAACTGGACCCTTCGTTTTATAGAGCAGTTTGTGTTCGAAGATCATGACCGGGTCGGGATCGTCGATCGCCGCCAGCAAAAGGCCCTTGGCGTCGTGCGGAGTCGTGGGCTGGACGACCTTCAGACCCGGCACGTGAGCAAACCAGGCTTCAAGGCTCTGGCTATGCTGGGCCGCAGCGCCGGTGCCTGAGCCGTTGGGGAAGCGCATCACGAGCGGGACGGACGCGGCACCTCCCAGCATAAACCGGATTTTGGCGGCCTGGTTAACGATTTGCTCCATTGCCAGCGTGGCGAAATCGGAGAATTGGAACTCAAAGATCGGCCGGCGGCCCGCGACCGCGGCGCCAACTGCGACGCCCGCCGCGCTGAGTTCGGCAATCGGAGTGTCGATGACACGCTCTTCACCGAACCGATGCACAAGATCGCCGGTCACTTGGAACGCGCCGCCGTAAACGCCGATATCTTCGCCCATCAGGAAGACGCGTTCGTCGGCTTCCATGGCTTGCGCCATTGCTTCCTGAAGCGCACCCGCAAACGAGAGTTCGCGCACGCCGTCGATTACGTCGCTCATGCGATCAGGCGGCGATGACGTCGCGGAGCAGGTCCGCAGGATTTGGGTCGCCAGCGTCGGCTGCGAAGCGGAGCGCGGTCTCGATCTCGGCCTCGGCCTCGCGGCGCACCATCTCAATTTCGGCACGGTCCAGAATGCCGAGTGACATCAGTTCGGTCTCAAATTGCACGATCGGGTCGCGCCGGGACCATTCATCGATCTCGTCCTTGGTGCGGTAGCGGTTTCGATCACTGCGCGAATGGCCGCGGATGCGGTAGGTCTTGCTCTCGATCAGCGAGGGACCGTCACCGGCACGGGCGCGGTCGACAGCCTCGAAGGCGGCATCGGTCACGTCGGCGAAGCGGTTCCCGTCGACGATGCGGGCGGGAACGCCGTAGGCGGGCGCGCGGTCGGCGACGTTGCGGACCGACATCGAACGCGCGGTTGAGGGCGACATACCGTAGCGGTTGTTTTCGCAAACGAAGATGACCGGCAATCGCCAAAGTGCCGCCATGTTCAAAGACTCGTGGAACGCTCCCTGGTTTGAAGCGCCGTCGCCAAAGAAGCAGACAACCACGTCTGGCCGCTTCTCCTGCTTGATGGCGAGCGCCGCGCCGACGGCAATCGGCAGTCCGCCGCCGACAATGCCATTCGCTCCGAGGTTGCCTTGGGAGACGTCGGCGATGTGCATCGAGCCACCGCGGCCATGACAGTAGCCAGACTCACGTCCGAAGAACTCCGCGAACATTCTCGCCGGATCGGCACCTTTGGCAATGCAGTGGCCGTGACCGCGATGAGTGGACGTGATCTGGTCGCGCGGGGTGAGGCCGACGCACACTCCGACCGCGCTTGCTTCCTGGCCGATCGACAGATGCATGGTGCCATGGATCTGACCGCGCATGTAGGCCTGTTCGGCACCTTCCTCGAAGAGCCGGATGAGGATAATGCGGCGAAGGGAGTCGCGGACTTGCGGCGGTGACAGCCGGTTGTAAACCGCCGGGCGGCGAAGCTCGATACCGTCCATTAGGCAACCTGCCGGTCGGGCCAGAGCCACGCATCCTGCGCACGACGGAGGCGAACGATCCGCATCGTCTCGTCGACGCGGCAGTTGTCGTAGGTGAGGCTTTCACCGATCGCGATTGGGCGAGTGACAACCGCGCGCTCGGCCAGCCCCATCGGCAGGAGGTTGCCGGAGCGCGCGTCCTCTACGGTGGTGATCCAGCCCCGGTAATGATCCTCGCCGATTTTGCCCAGCGTCAGGCCGGGCGAGAGCGGTTCCTTGGCGACACACCCACATTCGGCAACTGGAACGGGCAGCGGCGTCATGTGCGGACGTCTGTCCAGGACCAGGGAGGCGGCGGTCAAAGGCACCTCGAGGCTCGTGAGATGATACGGACGGACAAAGGTGAAATAGGGACCGTTCCCCATTTTCAGGTCGCGCAGGCGCTCGTGGATGCGAGGATGCGGTGCCTTGATGACGACGAATACGCCGGGTGCGACGCCTTTCCCCACGGAATAGTCGACGACGCCTGATCGGGAAAGCAAGCCACCGTCGGCTTGCGGCACGAGCGTGCGCGCGAGTTCGTCAATGGTCGCGTTCGGACCGTGCATTCCTGGCCGGTCGGGCCGGAGGCCGGTTGCGTTGGCGATTGCGCACATCTCGATCATTGTCTTGGAGCCATCGACGAATTCGACGAGCATGCGCGGGTTCATGTGACGACGCCGCGCCTCGTCCTCGTATTCGGCGGGTTTGGCATCGAAACGAAGCGGGTTGTTCTTGCCCTTGCCGGCTGCCACGATCGGGTAGCCGAGGCTGCGGACGAACTCGATGATCTCCATTGCGGCACTAGGCTCGTCGCCGGCGCCGAGCGAATAGCAAACACCGGCCCGCTCGGCCTCGCGCGCGAGCATCGGACCCACGGTGACGTCGGCTTCGACGTTCATCATCACAACGTGCTTGCCATGGCCCATGGCAGTCATTGAGAGCTCGGCGCCGACGCCGGGATTGCCGGTCGCATCGATGATCACGTCTACTGGCCCTGCTGTGCAGGCAATGGCGCCGTCCTCGACGACGGCGATCTTCCCGGCGCGGACGGCGTCCTCGGCTTGACCGAGATCACGGCAGAGACGTGCGGCCTCTCGCCCTGGGCCCGCGATATCCAATGCCGCCCAGGCCTGTTCAAGTTGAGTTTCGGCGATGACGGCAACGGTGATGCCGGGCATCAACCCAATTTGGGTGACGATGTCGGTGCCCATCTCTCCGGCGCCTATCAGTCCCACGCGAACGGGCTGATGATCTGCGGCGCGTTGAGCGAGTCTGGTCAGCAGAGTCATGCCTGGGCTCCCATGCGCCGGACACTGCCCAACATTTGTAGAAACGTCAACAGCAATGTTCACGACCATCGGCGTGACCGGTAAACTTTCTCCTTGTGCACTGCAAAATCCAGGCGCTCCTGCCGCTTTTGTTTCGGATTACGTGCACAACATGTTGACTGCCCCAGAAAGAAATGTTCAGGATTGCCATTCGTCCAACGAGACGATGTGGGAAACGAACAATGGATTGGCGGACGCTGCTACTCGCCTTTGGCGTACTCTGGGCGGTCCAGATCGCCGGCACCGCTCTGCAGATGCGCCACTATAGGCGCTTCCTCAGTCGACTGGTGGCTCGCTGGTCGGATGGCTCGATTGGATCCGGCAACGCGCGCGCCCGATTTGGCCGTGGCGTCATCGCGGTTCTCGTCGTCTCCCCGTCTGGTCTGGTGAGACAGGCATTCGCAATGCAGGGTCGAACTGTGTGGGCCACCTTCAAGCCTTTGTCTTCCCTGGAGGGCGCCGAACTTGGCGCGATACGTTCCGGCCGAGCATTCCCTCCGGCTGACCAACGTCTTGCGGAAGCGTTTCGGCGCGCCGTTGAGCAGATCGACATGACGACCCGAAGCCACGCGCACTGACGGGAGCGGATTATGCTACTGCTTTCTCACCTGGCCCAGCAGTTTATCGGTGTCTTCAACGAGGGCGGAAAGACCTTCGTCGCATTCGTGACGGGGATCATTCCGACGCTGATCGTGCTGCTCACCGCGGTTTACGCGCTGATCGAGCTGATCGGTGAACAGCGCGTTCACCGTGTCGCGGCACTCGCCGGCCGCTATGCGTTAACCCGCTACACGGTGTTGCCGCTGCTCTCGATGTTCTTCTTGACCAATCCGATGGCCTACACGTTCGGCGTTTTCATTGATGAAAAGCACAAACCGGCCTTTTACGACTCGGCGGTTTCGTTTTGCCATCCGATCACCGGGCTTTTTCCGCATGGCAATTCAGCGGAGTTGTTCGTCTGGCTCGGTGTCGCAAACGGACTTCTTCGGCTTCATCTGCCGCTCGGTCCGCTTGCGGTGCGATACTTCATTGCCGGTCTGGTCGTCATCCTGTTGCGGGGCATCGTAACCGAACGGATCACCGCCTTCCTCGCCGCCCGACAGGGCGTCGCACTCTAGACGGGGAACAAAACGATGGATCAGCAAGTCACGGGTTCCCCCGGTGTAACCGGCTACAGGGCAGTCAGAGTGGATCGTGGCAGTCAGGGATGGGGTGGTCCGCTGACCATCCTGCCGACTGCGCAACGCGATAAGATCGTCGCGGTGACGGGTGGCGGAATCCCGGCCGTCGCACAACGCCTTGCCGAGCTGACCGGCGGCATCGCCGTTGACGGGTTTCGCTCACCGCCAATCGAGAGCGAGATTGCAGCGGTAGTGATTGACTGTGGTGGCACCGCCCGGTGCGGCGTCTACCCGCGCAAACGACTGCCGACGATCAATCTGACCTCCGTTGGGCAATCGGGACCGCTCGCGCAGTTCATCACCGAGGACGTGTATGTATCGGGTGTGAAGGTCGACAATCTTCACCTGGTGGATGGCGCCGTGCCCGCGCCTGCGGCACCCGCGGCGCCCGCAGCACCGTCGCATCCGTTCGAGCGGCGACCGTCCGCGCCTGTCCACAGCGGCGGCGGCTTTACGGGCTTCATCGCCAACATCGGCCGCGTCATGGGCGGCGTGATCGGTATATTGTATCAAAGCGGACGCCGTTCGATCGACATGGTGATCCGCACCATTCTGCCGTTCATGGCCTTCGTTTGCATGCTGATCGGCGTCATCAATGCGACCGGGTTGGGCGGACTGATCGCGAGCGTTTTGACACCGCTCGGCGGAAGCCTTGCAGGCCTGCTGCTGCTGTCGGCGATCTGTGGGCTGCCGTTCCTGTCACCGGTGCTCGGCCCGGGTGCGGTGATTGCGCAGGTGATTGGAGTATTGATCGGCCAGCAAATCGGCGCTGGCCATATTGCGCCGCAGTTCGCACTCCCCGCGCTGTTCGCGTTCGACACGCAGGTGGGTTGCGATTTCGTCCCGGTTGGGTTGGCATTGGGCGAGGCGAAGCCCGCGACGATCCAGGTGGGTGTGCCGGCTGTGCTGATCAGCCGGCAGTTCACCGGGCCGATCGCAGTCGTGATCGGCTGGGTGCTCAGCTTTGGACTATACACATGACGACGTTGTTTCGGACGACCATCGACGAGGTGGGCGTGGAGGCGGCTGATCTTTTGGCGGGCGGCGTGCTGATCCTGTTTGCCGCGGGCGCGCCGCCAGAGCTCGCTGAGGTATCGGTCACCCATTCCGTTACAGTCGCCGCCGGTGAGGCGCCGGCAACCGGAAGCGTGCTCAGGATCGACGGCACCGGCTTCCGGATCACGGCGGTGGGACAATCGGCTTGGCAGAAGATCGGCGAGATCGGTCACGTGGTGTTTTCGTTCAACGGAGCGGACGTGGCGGAACGTCCGGGAGAGATTTGCGTGGAAAGCGCGGCGTCTGACCGGCTGGTCACATTGCTCAGGCCGGGTGCTGATATCGAGATCGCAGCCTGACGAGATGCTGATCGAGCAGGACGCCATCGTTCGCCAGCATGAGGGTCTGCACGCGCGCCCAGCCGCCCGTCTTGCGCAACTCGCGAAAAGCTTCGGGTGCGCAATCGAAATTCGAAAAGGAGAGCACGTCGCCAACGCCAAGAGCACCGTCAAGCTTATGCTGCTCTCGGTCAAGGAAGGTGAGCAAGTTCACATTCGTGCCGACGGTGACGATGCCGAGGCTGCGGTTGCGGAGTTGGTTGCGCTGATCAGCGACACGAGTGTCGCCGAGGGGCACGGGACGCATCCGACGCCGGCGCCGGAGGTTTCGCCCGGCGGTTACGCGGTCGCCGGCGTTCCAGCAAGCGAGGGCGTCGTTGTCGGGCCAGCGTTCATCTATCTTCCGACCCGTGCCGATCCCGTTCCGCGTCAGATCCCCTCAGGTGAAATCGAGGGCGAGATCGGTCGTTTTCGCGACGCGGTTGCCACGGTCGCGGCACTGCTCGAGCAGGCCGCACGTGACGCTGGGCAGGGAGCCGAGGCGCAGGTTTTCACGGCGCTACAGGAGTTAGCGCAGGATTTGGAGCTGATCGAACCAATCGAGCGGCAGATCGCGAGCGGTCAGGACGCCGCTTCGTCAACGATGTCGGCCGGGCGAGCGCTCGCCGAGAGTTTCGCCCGCATCGACGACGCCTATTTTCGAGCCCGCGCGGATGATGTCCGAGGAATAGCGCGCCAGATCAGCGAGATCCTGCTGGGCACCAACGAAAACGACCTTGCCGCTCTGTCAGCGCCTTCGGTGCTGGTCGCGGCGGAACTCTCGGCGATGGATATTGCGCGACTGCCGGTCCGCTACCTTGCGGGCCTCGTCACCACTGAAGGTGGAACGACGTCGCACGTGGCGATCATCGCCCGCTCGCTTGGCATCCCGGCTGTCGTGGGGGTGCAAACGCCTCAAGCGGAGCTTCGGCAGGCACGCCGCGTTGCATTGGACGGGTCGACGGGCGTCGTGGTTTTGAACCCTGCTGACGAGATTGTCCGGGACTTCGAGCGCCGCCGCGCGGAGTCTGTCGCTCGCGCGCGCGACACGGAGCGCTTCATCCATGTTGAGCCGCGCTATGCGGGCGTCGCAATCGAGGTTGCGGCGAATATAGGATCGCCCGACGAAGCGGACGCGGCACTTGCCCAGGGTGCGATGGGTGTTGGGCTGTTTCGCACCGAATTCCTGTTTATGCGCGGCACGCTGCTGCCGACCGAGCAGGAGCAGTTCCGGATCTACGCACGGGTGCTCGAGACCTTTGCACCACGGCCGGTCGTGGTCCGAACGCTCGATATCGGCGGTGACAAGCCTATTCCCGGCATTGTCCAGGAGGCTGAGGCCAATCCGTTTCTGGGGTGGCGCGGCATCCGGATGTGTCTAGACAGTCCGGAGCTGTTCGAGCCGCAGCTGCGTGCACTGTTGCAAGCCGCGACGCATGGACGACTGCGCGTGATGTTTCCGATGATCAGTGACGTGTCGGAGGTGATCGCGGCTCGCTCGATTCTTGAGCGGTGCCGGCAGGATCTTGAGCGATCAGGGTACCGGACCGGCCCCATTGAGATCGGAATAATGATCGAGACACCAGCGGCGGCGCTCTGCGCGCGTGAACTGGCACGCCACGTCGACTTCTTCTCGATTGGGACCAACGATCTCACCCAATATACGATGGCGGCGGACCGGACCAATGCGCGGCTGGCCAAGCTGGGCCGGGCCGATCATCCGGCGGTGCTCCGGCTGATTGAGCTTGCCTGTGAGGGAGCGCGCGAGGCCGGTATTTGGGTGGGCGTCTGCGGTGAGGCCGCGGGTGATCCCCTACTGATGCCGAAGCTATTGAGCTGGGGGGTGAGGGAATTGAGCATGAGTGCGTCGCTGATTGCGCGCGCGAAGCGGGTGATCATGGAAGGCCGGCAAGGCTAGGGGGTTGCCCTGGGCCCGCTGTGGTCAGCGACCACGACGCCTTCTCGTCGCTCACGCTCCTGCCCCAACAAACCGGAGGCTGCCGCTTGGTCGGTGATGAGGACTTTTGGTCGCAGAAGGCGTATGGCTGCCAGCAGAGCTGTCACCTTGTTCCAACCGCCAGATGCCAGCACGACTTGTGACGTTCGACGGAGTTCTCGCGGGTCCAGTGCGATGACGCGACGGTTCAGAGGGTGATCGATTACTGCACCATTCACGTCAATAAACCGGCACAGCACGTCGGCAACGGCGCCTGCACGACGCAATTCCTCCATCTCGATTGCTGAAACGAGCTTTAGGCGCGAGATGGTGGAGTCTGGCGAGACGTCGCCTACGCTGACCAGCGCGAGATCTACTCGGCGCGCCATTTCGAAAACTTCACCGATGCCTGGATGCGAAAGAAGGCCTGCGTAAGTGGCATCGTCGCCCACGAAGACAGGCGCGGCCATCATGTAGCAGGCGGCATCGAACATGTTGGCGAATCGCCAGGCGAACTCCGAGGGGTTTACGCCGGCGGCGCGCGTGAGCGAACCCAGCAGTGATACGATGGTAAGCTCCTGGACATTGCGTCCCGCCGCGGCGAGCAGGCTATGTCGGAGCGTGTTCCCCCAACCGAGCCCGACCCGCATACCGTTGCGCATCGTGTCGCCGAGGAACGCCCCGGCCGCCGAACCGAGCAACGGAGCGAGGCGCTCAGGGTCTTCGGGG
>CAXUIA010000052.1:9092-10793 GCA_964250835.1 uncultured Acetobacteraceae bacterium
CTGGAAGGTTCGCTCCAGGGCGCGCTCCTGGGCGACGCATTCCGACAGGCTGGTCGTCACCCTGATCTGGACGGTTCCGTCCTGGCGGCAAGCCGCGAGCACCTTGAGCACGCGCAAACGGCTCAGGCCGAGGCGCTCGGCGATCGCGTCCTGGGTCATTCCCTCCATGTAGTAGAGCCAAGAAACGCGGGTCTTGAGATCGACGTCGTGCCGTTCCGTCTCTGCCATCGATTTCCCGGCTGCATTGACGCCGCACCCCCGTTCCTCATACGAAGTGCGCCGCCCTGTCAAACCGGAGTCCCGCGTCATGACGGCTGCCATCGTGGTCGGCGCCGGCCGCGGCCAGCGGATGGGTGGTCCGATCCCGAAGCAGTATCGTCAACTCGACGGGATGCCCGTGATCCGGCACACGCTTCTGGCCTTTCTTCGCCATCCCGGCATCGACCATGTGCAGGCTGTGATCCATCCATCCGACCTGGCGCTTTACAATGAGGCAACGGCTGGCCTGTCGATCCCGGAGCCGGTGATTGGCGGCAGCACCCGCCAGGAGTCGGTTCGGTTCGGCCTTGAGAGCCTGGTCGCGCGCAAGCCGGAAAAAGTCATCATTCACGACGCCGTGCGTCCGTTTGTTGAGCAGGAGACGATCACCAACGTGATCGCGGCCCTCGACGAGGCGCCTGCCGTGATCACCGGCCTGCCAGTTCCCGACACGCTCAAACGCTGCAGGAGCGGCTTGGTCGACGGAACGGTGGACCGCGCGAACATCTGGCGAGCGCAGACGCCGCAAGGCTTTCATTACGACAAGATCCTGCGCGCGCACGCAGAGGTTCATTTCCGCGATCCGACGCATGCGGAAATGACGGACGACTCGCTGGTCATCGAGAGTGCCGGGATGAAGGTCACCCTCATCGAGGGCACCGATGACAACTTCAAGATTACGACTGAGCGAGACCTGACGCGGGCCGAGCTGATCATCCAGCGCGGCCGGCTCGAAAACCATGTCGGTTGGGGCTTCGATTTTGAGGCCTTCGCGGAGGGCGATCATCTGGCGATCTGCGGCATCCCAGTGTCGCATCACTGCGGTGTGGCGCGTGCTTACAACGCCGATGTCCCGCTCAACGCCGTGACGGACGCGCTGCTTGGCACGCTGGGCGGCATGTCCGGGTCGTCGCACTTCCAGCCGGCGCGTCCAGGACTGCGTGGCGCGACGTCGGACTTCTTCTTGCGGCAGACGGTGTCACTGGTGGCCATGCGTGGCGGCCGGATCATCCACGTCGATCTGACCGTGTTGGCGCCTGCGCCGGACATCGCTCCTTACAGCGACAGCATGGCGCAGCGCCTGGCCGCTTTGCTGTCGGTTGATGTGACGCGGATCAGCGTCAAGCAGGCGGCCTCGTTCCAGAACGGGTTGTATGGCCGCGGGGACGGGATCGGCGCACAATGCCTGGTGACCACGCAATATCCGGACATGTGACCTTGGCCGGACGTCAGCAGGGCCGACGCCCTAAGGGCCGGCCCATCGATGGTTGGCTTCTCATCGACAAACCCGCCGGCCTGACGAGTGCCGCCGTGGTCGGACGGGTTAAGCGCGCCTTTGACGCGCGTAAGGTGGGCCATGGCGGCACCCTCGACCCGATCGCAACCGGCGTCTTGCCACTCGCGTTTGGGGCGGCGACCAAAACGGTGCCGTTCGTGATGGAC
>CAXUIA010000052.1:10822-11546 GCA_964250835.1 uncultured Acetobacteraceae bacterium
TTGCCGGCGCGCCCGGCTCGAGTGGACCGCTTCGCCCTTGTGGACCGGCCTGATCCGGATCACGCGGTGTTTGAGGTTCAATCTGGCAAGGGCGTTTATATGCGCAGCCTCGCGCGCGACCTCGCACGCGCGGCTGGGTCGCTGGGGTATGTGGACGCCCTGCGACGGCTTCGGGTCGGGCCTTTTTATGAGGCGGATACGATTTCCCTGGACTTTGTGGACAGGCGAGCGGAGAACGCGCGAGCTTCTCTGGACCTGATCCTTCCCATCGAGACCGCGCTGGCCGACATCCCGGCACTGGCCTTGACTGGGGAGGAGTCAGACCGGCTCTGGCACGGCCAAGCGCTCGCGCGCGTTACCGTTGAGGACCGGCTTCCTGGTACGCTCGCGAACCTTACGGGTCTCGTCCGCGCCATGGCAGGAGAGCGCGTGATCGGTCTCTGCCGCCTCGAGGAGAGCTGGCTGGTGCCGGAGCGCCTTCTTCAACCCTCGCCTGATGGAGAATAGATGATGTCGATTACAGCAGAGCGCCGCACGGCGCTCATCGGCGATTACGCGCGCGCGTCCAACGACACCGGCAGCCCAGAGGTCCAGGTCGCTATCCTGAGTGAGCGTATCGGCAATCTTACAGAACACCTCAAGACACACGCCAAGGATTTCCACTCGCGTCGCGGACTTTTAATGCTTGTCGGTCGACGCCGTCGATTGCTCGACTATCTAAAAG
>CAXUIA010000053.1:0-1142 GCA_964250835.1 uncultured Acetobacteraceae bacterium
CCCACCCCCCCCCCCCCCCCCCCCCCCCCCGCCCCCCCCGCCCCGCCCCCCAACCCGCCCGCCGCCAGCGCCGTCCTCAACGTCGCGTCCACACGCAGCCGATCCATCGCGTGCTCGATGGCGTCGACCGAATTGCCGTCGACCACCAGCCCGTTCTCTCCATCCCGAACCGCGTCCGCGCTGCCGCCATCCCGGCCCGCAATCACCGGCAAGCCGCTCGCATTCGCCTCCAAAAACACCAGCCCGAAACCCTCCGTGTCGCCGTTCGGCAGGGCACGATTGGGCATCACGAACACATCGCCAAGCCGGTAATGCGCAACCAGCTCGTGTTCGGCGACATTGCCCGCGAACGTCACTGAAGTTGCGATGCCGAGATCGGCGGCAAGGTCGCGCAACGCCGGTTGGTAAGGACCAGTCCCTACGATCAGGTAGCGCGTTTCAGGCCACCGCCCCGCCACGCGTGCGAAAGCTCGCAGTGCCTGGTCAACCCCCTTCTTCTCCAGCAGGCGGCACACCGTGACGAAAACAAAACTTCCTTCCAGCCTGTAGCGGTCCACCAGCTCTTGCTCGCGCGGCCCCGGGCGGAACCGCTCCGTATCCACCCCATTCTCGATCAGCACGATGCGCGGGGCCTCTCCCTCGCCGAGCACATTGAGCACCGCACGATGCGTGAAGCGGCTCACGACCACGATCCGGTCCGCAGCAAGCAGGGCACGCCGGCGACGCGAAAAATCCTGATCATAAGGTTCGTCGGTGGTGATCTCCTCGCCGTGTACGTAGACCATGCGGCGGAGCCCGCGACGCAGCGGCCAGGGCAACCGTCCCAGGAACGCCAGCAGCCAACCGCTCGCCAACAACTCGCCCACGCAGACCGCCCGCGGACGCTCGCGCAGGATCAGGCGGAGGAGCAGCAGCAGCAGCCTTGCGCGGATCATCACGTCGTGCGCCGAAAACAGCCTCTTGGCCAGCACTCCGGTCGGAGCGCCAATAGTGGTGCGCAGCAGCGGTAATCGTTCGATCCGGAAGGGTGCGGTCCGGTCGTATTCGCGCCAGCCGATCAGCGGCAGGCCATCGGCGTAGCTGAGCCGTGGCGCGATAACGGCGATCCGCCCTGCAGCGCGGCGGCCGAGGCTCGCATAGAC
>CAXUIA010000053.1:1152-11229 GCA_964250835.1 uncultured Acetobacteraceae bacterium
GAAAGTTGTTTGCGATGAGGATGACCTCGGCATGGCCGGTCATGGATGAACAGGAGCGGGATCGCCCAGCAATGTCGGGATGTCGCCCAGAGCAGCGAAGCGGAACCCTTGTCCGGACATGACATCCAGAATTTCCGATAGACGGTCATAGAAATAGTGAAGGTCCGCGCGTGTGCGGACATACGGATTGCGTCCAGGCATCATTGATGAACTGTGAAAGCTCAGCGAGAACACCGTCTGACCCATTCGGCGGCGCTGAGTGAGAAAGCGCCGCATCGCCGCCACATCGTTGCCCTCCGGAGACAAAGTGACCCGCTCGGCAATACGCAACCGACTGAGAACACCGCCCATGCGCCAACGCCCACTGGGCGATGCCGTCGCACGGTAAAGCAACGGCGCCAGCGGTCCGCTCCAACCGATGAGGCTGCGGCAAAGCGGCAGTTCCAGCAATGCGCGCGTTTCGCCAAACCAGAACGGATCGCATTCGTAGCCGGAAAAATCCGGCCCGCCATCGCCCCGCGAATTCGTGCGCGGCGCGAGGCTCGTGTCGATCGTAAAGCCGTGTTTCTCGAGCAGCCGCGCGGTCGATCCGCTCAACCCGTAGCGTCCCGCCCGAAAGCTGACCGGAGCGAACCCGAAAATCTCCCGAAACCGCCTGATCAACATGACCAGCTTGCGTTCCTCGATCACGGCATCAAGGCTGCCGAGATAGGAGGCGCCCGTGGACGGCTCCTCGAATGGTGGCGTCACCCAGGTGTGCAATTGGATGCCCAGGTCGCATTCGCCGCGTTCATACTGGCAGCGGATCATCCGCACGGCGTCGGCGTCCTCGAGCACAGGAAAGGTCATCAGGTAGGTTGGACGCAGGCCATAAGCCGCGACGATCCCCTGCAGATCGGCGATCCGGTGCATGCATTCAGTCGAGAAGCCGGTGGCGCGAACCGGCCGGTTCCAATCGAAGTCCTCCTCCGCATCGACCGCAAGGCAACAGAGCGGCTGTGCGGTGGTGCAAGACGTTGTCCGAACATTCTGAAACAGGACAGGCTCGGACCGGTCGAGCTCCGATTGGAGGAGCATCGTGCTGCCGAGCGGACCGTTGGCCGCCGCCCGGTCGCTCACGCCTCAATCGCCCGGCGCGCAACCGGACTGATGCGGCCAAAGCGTCGCGTGAGGTAATCCCGCAACCCGGCTCTGGCCGCTACAAGATGTGGATCGGCAGAAAACAACCAGCCAGCCGGACCAAATGCGGCATCCCTCCGTGGCGCGAGGTGCCAGACAGTCCAGTAGAGCTGCTTCATCGCCCTTCGCAGTTGCGCGACGTTCCGATAATGCTTTTCGGCCAACAGGAACGTGTTGCGAACGATGTAGTAGGTTTTGAGCGGCGTCGTTCTGCTCTGGAAGCTGCGCGACTCGGCGTGAACAATACGGACGCTTGCACTGCAAAGCGAACGGACTCCGGCCCGTTTTGCGCGCAGCCAGAAGTCGGTTTCTTCCAGCTGCAGAAAGAAGCGCTCGTCAAACAAGCCGAGACGCCTGAATAGCTCAGTTGGGACCATCAGGCATGCGCCGTAGGCAAAGTCGAGCTCAAACAAGCAGTCCGTGTCGTTTATACAAACGAACGCGCGATCCGACTGAGTTGGATCGAGCTGAACTCCATCGGCCGGGTCGGCATAGTCGATTGAAGGATGCATCAGGCAGGGGCCGTAGCGACGCGAAAGGTCCGCAAGCGCTTGCAACGCTGCCGGTGTGACCAGTGTGTCGTTGTTAAGCAGGCAGACGAGGTCTGCACCGCTGTCGAGCGCGCGCCGCACGCCCACATTGTTCCCGCCAGCCCAGCCCAGATTATCGGCAAGCTCGATCAGAGTGACGTCCGGATGCGCACTCCGGATCGCGGCCTGGCTCCCATCCTCTGATGCGTTGTCGACGACGATGACGTCCAACCCGTCGGAAGCCTCCAGAAGCGACGATAGGCAGGCCACTGTATCGTCACGACCATTGAAGCTCAGGACGATCACCGAAATGCGCATGTCAAGCCCGGCCTTCGCCAAGTCGGACTGTTCGCGTCTGACACGTCATCGCGTCAATCAAGAGCCTCTCCCAGGCAGAGATCATAGTTGCTTCGCCGTAATGCTGAGCGGAGCGGGCCCGGTTCGCCGCACCCACTGTCTGGCGCTGCGCCACCGACGATGCGAGCCGGCTCAGCGCATCGGCCAGAGTCCGTGCGTCATGCCCGGCCACAAACGGTTGGTTCTCGGCGGCGACCATGTGCGCGATGTCGCCTACTTCGGTGGAGGCGACCGGCAGCCCGCTCGCCATCGCTTCGAGTAGTGACAACGGCATCTGCTCGGTATCGGACGACAGCGCAAAGATGTCGAAGTGCCCGTAAAGCGGCGCCGGATCAGCGATGTGTCCGAGAAAGGCAACACGTCCCGGCGCACGCGCCGCTGCAAGCTGCTCCAGCGCCAGACGTTCCGGGCCATCGCCGGCAACGCCCAGCAGCAACCGTTCGTCGCCACTCGCGACGGCCTCAATCAGCCTCGCGATATTCTTCTCCGGCCGAAGTGCAGCGACCGTCCCGACCACCACGCCATCCGGCGGCAGACCCCACTGATCAGGCAGTCCCGGGACCGTGCGTGGCACGAAGCGCGCGAGGTCGACCCCGTTCGGGATGTGCCGTAGTCCGGCCGGGCGCAACCGCCATCGTTCACGGGCGATCCAAAGCAGGGTCCGCGAAGGCATTGCCACCGTCGAGTGTCGCAGCGCCAGCCGCCGTGTCCAGATCCGTCGCGGCAACTGCCGAACCCGCTCCTCAGGCCCGAACCCGTCTTCGGCATGCACGTGCGGGATCGACAGCCCGAGTGAGTTGGCCAAACCCCACTCAATACTCCCCCAGTTGTGGGTCAGCATGACATCCGGCCGCAATCGACGCAGCACGGCGCGGATCCGCGAAACCTGCTCGATCAGATGTCCCTTGCTGGCGGTGAAGTGAGGGAAGACTACGTCGAGCGACGGTGCCAGCCGTTCGCTGCAGCCGATTGCGCCGTCCATCGCGATGATTGCGTGACGCCACCGGCCACCGAGATTATTGATGACCGTCACGAAGCGCATCTGCGCGCCACCGGCGTCGAACGTGGGAAATACCGACAGCAGACGAGGCGCGTCCAACCTACGCGCACAAACGTCGGACATAGGCGCGTTCAAATCGGCCGCTCGCTGGCGACGAACCCGGCCAGAACCAGCAGTAGCCAGATCGGCTGCGCGTGATCAAACCGACCGCTTTCGTGCTCGTCGAGCAGGCGGCCGACCGCCTCCGGCCGCAAAAGCCGCTGATCCATCAGCGATGGCGCGCACAGCGCCGTCCGCACCCGCGCCATGTCGCGCCGCAGGGTACCGCCAAGCGGCATCGCGAACCCTTGCTTCGGCCGCGCCAGTATGTCGGCCGGCAACCACGGTGCAACAGCCTCGCGAAGCACCGCCTTGCCCCGGCCGCCCTTGACCTTAAGGGAGGCCGGCAATCCAAGCCCGAAGGCGACCAAGCGGGGATCGAGCAACGGTGAGCGCACCTCCAGCCCGCTCGCCATGCTGGTTCGATCGACCTTGGTCAGCATCTGACCCGGAAGCCAGGTCTCGATGTCGACCTGCTGCGCCTGGGCGAGCGCATCGCCGCCATCGGCTGCGTCCATCAGACGCACGAAACGATCAGACGGGTCATACCCATGCAACGATGACGTCATAGCAGGATGGAGGAGGCCGCGCCGGCGTTCATCGCTCGTCCGCGCCATTGTGCGATAGTAACCAAGGGCAGACGTCAGACCAAGCTCAGTCAGCGTGTGCTTGGCCCGCAGAAAGCGAGGCGCCCGGTCCAACTTCGGGTAAAGCCGCGCGAGCGCCGACACCGGCCCGCGCAGTCGCGGCGGCAGATGGCGCCGCCCCGCCTCGACCAGCATGTGCCATCGATGCCGCCGGTAGCCGGCGAAGACCTCGTCCCCGCCATCGCCTGACAACGCCACGGTCACGTGGCGGCGCGCCAGCGCGCAGACCTGTGCGGTCGGCACCGCCGAACTGTCCCCGAACGGTTCGCCGAAGACGCGTCCCTGCCGTGACGCCGCCTCGACCCAGTCGATCGCGTCAGCTCGCTCAACGGTATGAGACGCGCCGACATGCCGTGCGATCGCCGCCGCCGGCCCGGACTCGTCCTGCGCACCGGGAAAGCCAATCGTGAACGTGGACAATGGGGCCGCACCGCCGCGGGCCGCCGCCGCCACCACCGACGCACTGTCGACCCCACCCGAAAGGAATGCCCCGAGCGGGACATCCGCGACCAATCTCGCCGCGGTAGCGCGACGCAGCTCGTCGCGCAGTAGGCCCGCCGCCTCTCTCGGGTCGTGCACGTGAGCGACCGGACCAGCTCGCCAATAGCGCACGCCGGCCGGCAAATCATCAGCCGGCGCGCTCGGACCCAAAGTCAGCCGGTGCGCCGGCGCAAGCTTGCTTACCCCCGCGAAGATCGTTCCCGGATCCGGCACGTAGCCAAGCGCGAGGTAATCCTCGAGGGCAGCGGGGTTTATCCTGCGGTCAACACCAGGCAATTGCGCCAGCGCCGCGATTTCGGAGGCGAACGCCACTCCGTTAGGCAGTCGGGCCACGAAGAGGGGCTTCTTTCCAAGCCGGTCGCGCGCCAGGAACAGGGTCCGCCGGCGCCGATCCCAGACGGCGAGCGCAAACATCCCGTCGAGATGGTCCGTGACGGCTTCGCCCCACTCCTCCCAGCCATGAACGATCGTCTCCGTATCGCAGCGGGTCGCGAACACGTGCCCGCGCGCGGCGAGCTCCGCCGTCAGCTCCGCGAAATTGTAGATTTCGCAGTTAGCCACCACGACGACGCTGCCATCCTCATTAAGCATCGGCTGCGAACCGCCGGCGATATCAATGATCGAGAGACGCCGGTGAGCGAGCCCCATTCCGGGCTCTGTATGCAGGCGCTGCCCATCCGGCCCTCGATGCGCAAGCGCCGCCGCCATCCGCTCGAGCAGAAACGTATCGATCGGGCCGCTATCCCAACGCCAAAGGCCGGCGATGCCGCACATGGGTGCCTACCCGACGCGTTGTGGAAAAAGGCGGATCACCACCCGCACATACACGCCCACGGTCGTTCCGGGCAACTAACGGCTGAGAGCAGCAGCGACACGTGAGGCGACCGGACGCGGCAGTCGCGACACACCGGCCTTGATCCGCACTTTCCACGACCGGCGCGAGCGTTCGATCAGGTGTGCGACGTCAAGCACAGCGCCGAAGTCTCGCCGGCTGAACGCGCTGTTCAAGGCCTGCTCCCGCCGTCGAGCAATGCTCGCCCGCACCAGGTCCCGAAACGGCGCCAACTCGGGCCTGCTCCGCAACACATATTCGAGCACGTTTGCATCGCCAAGGTTCATCGCTTCCGTCCGGCCCGACAGGTTACCGGCATGCTTGCGTATGGCCACCAACGGTGTCCGGACCACGCCCACCGGCGGCCGCATCGAGACGAGAAGCGCGGTGGCAAAGTCGCAACCGATGCTTCGGCTGACGCCTTCGTCCCACCCGCCCAGGGAAAGAAACCGCGACCGGTCGACCATCATGCAAGACGGAAAAAACGGCTGAAATTCGATGAGACGCTCGCCGAATGGACGATCGAACACGCCTCCGTCGTCAGAGGGGCGGAGCCCGACCCAATAGCCTGCCGGTGCGTCGTCGAACTTTGTGCGCGGCGACAACCCGTCGGCCTGAAGCAGCCGGAAGTTGCAGTAGCATGCGAGTAGGCCGAGCTCAGACGACCACTGCCGCGACATCGTCGCCAGAAACTCAGGCCCCCACAGGTCGTCGTCGTCGCAGAAGCCTACCAGGTCGCCCGTGGCTGCCCGCAAACCGACGTTGCGTGCGGCCAAGTCGCCGCCGTTCAGCACCCGGATGATCGTGATCCGGGCGTCAAAGCCGGCGAGGACAGCCGACGTGCCATCCGTCGACCCGTCATCGACAACAATGATCTCGTTGGCTGCACGCGTCTGCCGCAGCACGGCGTCAAGCGTCTCGCGAAGCAGGCCCTCTCGATTGTAGGTCGGTATAACGACACTGATCGATCGCTCTGCCGGCGGCACCGCTCAGGTCTCCAGCGGCAAATGTCGCCGCGCCGGGTGTAATTGCGGCCGCAACGGCAAGGACGCGCGTTTTGGTAGCGCACGAAGCTCCGCCGCCGGCACGGCGGAACAGACCTCGCGCGCTACGATGGCGCGCACCGCAGACAGCAAACAGATGATCAGATAGTCAATGTCATAGTAGGCGGCACTCAGCAGTGCGCCTGACACGACAAAGGCGAGTAAAGAAACGCGCAGTTTCGCGGCCAGATCTGCAGCCCACGCAAGGTCGGACCGCCGGAAACGGTGCACCATCGCGCGGATGGCGCTCGCATCCCGCCAAGCGATCACCAGCAGCAGTACGAAGAACGCAAATCCCACAAAACCGAGATCGCCCAGCACCTCAAAATAGATGCTGTGTGCGGCACGCGGCACGGCGCCCTGCGCTGGCGTGGGGACAAAGCCTAAACCAAGAAAGTTGCCAGCCTGGCTGGCCCAGATGTCGGCATGTTGGATTGCATGGAAGCCACCGCCCGTGAAGGGTCTCGCGAGCGCCAGCGCGGCGCTCACCTTCCAGGCGATCACACGTCCCATGAAGGACGAGTCGTCAGACGCGTCCTTGACCGTGTTCATCCGCGCGATCCAGTCGCTGCCAACGAGTTGCGCTGCCAGCACGACGCAAAGCGCAACCACGAGCAGGCCGATACCCCTGCGTCGGCTGGCGAGCGCCGATGCAACCGCCACAATCGCGAGCCCAAGCGCGCCGCCGCGCGAATAGGTGGCGATAACTGTTACCACTCCCAGCCCACCAGTAATCAAGCAGGCCGCGCGCAGACCAGACGACCGCGCGCTCCCTCCAAGATACTGCAGGATCGGCACGATCATCAGCACGTCCAGCGCCACCTGGTTGTTGTCGCCCATCGACGGCGATCCAAGAACCTTGTGCGCACTGCCCGAGACGATAAATTTTATGCCCTCGCCAACTGCATCGAAACCCACGCCCAGACAGACAGCCATCAGCAGTCCGTGAACACGAAGTCGGTCCGTCATCGTCCACAGCACGGCCATACCCAAGGCCAGGACCTTGAGGTATTTCTCGCAAAGCTCCCAGCCCGCGCTCTGATCGGCCATCGGCGAAACGCTCTCCGACGCCAGCGAGATGACCGCTAGCCCCAACAGCAACAAACCCGTGCGACCAAGCCTGAACTGAACGTCGCTTCGTCGTCCGAACAGCAACAGCAGAATAGTTGGGATCGCCGCGACCTTGGCAAACGGGATCATGGTGCCCAGCCCATACAGGACGTCGTTTGGACCGAGCAACGAAGTCCACGTCCAAAGCATCACTCCGAGATGAGCGCCGCGCATCGCCAACGGCAGCAACGCGATCCAGAAGCTGATAAAGGCGAGATCGCGCATCGCGTCAGCGCCGGCGCGGCGCCGGCAGTCGCTCTGTCCGCCAGGCGAGAAGACCCGAAGTCCCGCTTCCGCTTGCCACCCAACGCATTACTAAAAAGATGCCCACCCCCTCGAGCACCAGCATAACCGCATCCAAAACTGGACCTCCTGCTCGCTAAACGACGGTTTCCATCGCGGACGCGCTCGGCGACAAGCGTAACTGCCCCGACTCGGGCGTCAGCTCTACCATCAGAGCGTCTATGACGCGCTCGGTCAGCCGCCGGTAAAGCGGCCCTGAGAATCGATGCGTGCCCATGAAGTGAACAAACCGCACCGAATCTGACACGCCCCGCCCCTCGTGGGTCGCATAGACTGGAGGTCTCAGCAACGTCAGACCCGGAGAGTTGGCCGTGAGTAGGTTGGTCGTCACCTGCTCGGTCCCCCATTCCGACCAGCGATCCTTCAATGCCGCGCGCATGCGTCGTGAGACTTCCTCAACGAGCTCGAGCCGGGGCGCAGGCGGGAGCCCGGTGAACCCGGCGCAGCCGCGAACGTAGTGCGACGCGACATCGGGCTGAAGGCAGTCAAGCCGGCTTTCGGCCGCGAACTGAAGAAGGTGCTCCGGATGACGCTGTGCGTTCTCGGCAGCAAGCTTAATTGGCAGGACGGCGGCGGCCGGCTCAGACGTCAGGCTGAACGCTCGGCCGACCGATACGCACTCCACGACCTCATCAACCCGCCCCAGGGTCAGCGTGTCACAATCAAGCTGGACGACATAGGCACGCTCCCCCAGGCGCGCGGCCAGCATCAGCCTCTCCCAGCATCCTCCCGACGGCACCGCGTTCGATCTCACCTCGTCGATCGAGGTTATCCGAACGCCTGGCAGATGCTGCCGCAAAACGTCACGCTGGTCACCGGTCAGCGAGCCATCGTCGAGTACGGCAAAGTCGCGAAGACCGGTATGTTGCGCAAATGATTTCACCGCGACCAGGTACATCAGCACGTCGCGCGCGCACACCTGGCTGAAGACAATCACGCGCCCGTCGCCAGGTGCAACGGGCGGCGTCTTCAAAATGCGGCGCAAAGACTGCCCATGCCGCATCCGCTCCAGCCCCATCAACACCCGCCTGATCACGACGCAACCCGCCAGGCTTGCACACGGCCGACGAGCTTCGGACCGAGCAGGAACAGCCGGCCGAGTAGGCCTCGGGCCGACCCGAGAATGGCCGTTTCCGCACCTACTGGACGCTCACTCGCCACCCACAACGCCCACTGCACCAGGATCTGAACGGCAGCCCCAAGGCCGCAAAGACAGACATACCGCAACAGCCCCGCCGCTTCCGGCGCCGGAGCCGGCCAGCTTGCCGCCACGAAATGCACGGCGACACTCATCGCCAGCGTCCCCGCGACCGTTCGCCAAACGATGCGCACGAGCTCACTCGGCCGCAGCCCGATCAACGGCGATACCCAGCCAATCCAGAGCACCAGGTTGAGGAGGGCGGTCACCATCATGGCGAACACCGCGCCCTCGACGTTGAAAAAGTAGGCGCCAGCCAGCATCGACGGCAGGCGGACCGCGAGCACCACGCTGAACAGGTGCACGAACTGCCGCTCACGCCCAAGGACGAAGAAAAGCGGCTGGCAGAAATGCGCAACGCTGTCGAACAGCGCATAGAAGGAGCACAGCGCAATAACATCTGCGGCAACCAGCCACTTGTCGCCCAAGAATAAGTGTGTTGTGGGCACCGCCAGCAGCGCGATGCCGGTACATGCGGGAAGCACGGCCAGGAACACGAGGCCGAAGCCGTCGAGAAAGTGGCGTCTTAGCAGCTCGCGATCGTTCACCACGCGGGCATAACCAGCGTAGATCGGCTGGCGAACCGGTGCCGCCAACTCACTCACCGGAAGCGCTGCAATCTGATAGGCCACCTGATAGAGGCCGATTGCTGCCGCACCGTTCATCCGGCCGACCGTGAAGACGGTTGAGTAGTCAGTGATCATGCCCTGGATGTTGATGACGAGCATCCACTTGCTGAAACTGAGCATCTCCCGCCAGGCCGTCAGGTCCAGGCGCGGCCGATAGCGTGAGACGATGTAACTGAGCAGCAACGACACCAGCCGGGTGCCAAGTGTGCCCGCAATCAGCGCCCAGTAGCTCCGAAAGATGCAGGCGATCGCAAGGCAAACGGCCGTCCCCGCAACCTTGCCGACAAGCCCGCACCAGAATATGCGGCTAAACTCCAGACGCCGCTGCAGATCGACCATGCCCGGATTCTCGAGCGCCTGCAGCACGGCCATCCCCGCAAGCACGTAGGACAGCAGCGCCACCCGCGGCTCTCGGATGAAGCCGGCGAGAAGCGGCGCCGCCGTCGTCATCAACGCAGCCATCGCCATCCCACGTAGGATGCCAAGCGTCCAGGCAGTGTCGTAATGTTTGCGCTGCGGGTCCTTCATCCGGATCAACTGCAGTCCGGACGAAAAGTCGCTGATCTGATCGACGACCGAGTAGGCGATCGTGGCAAACCCCACCAGCCCGAAATCGGCCGGTGTCAGAAACCGCACCAGGAAAAGCGTG
>CAXUIA010000053.1:11239-11489 GCA_964250835.1 uncultured Acetobacteraceae bacterium
GTTGATCAGGCCAAGACCGCGGAAAGCAAACCGCATGGCGACCATGAGGGCGGCGCCAACCGCGACGCGCCTGCCGATATGCACCGCGTCAACGGCAGGCTTCTGCGCAGAGATCATTTCCGGACCGGGCGTATCCTGCAACATCACGTTAAGGTCAACCGAAGCGGGCAGCCAGGCTTCGTTCCGAGGATGATGAAGCCGACACGTTACTCTTCCATGAAGGCGGCCCCAGCATAGCGTCGAAGCCGCG
>CAXUIA010000054.1:0-5425 GCA_964250835.1 uncultured Acetobacteraceae bacterium
ATCTGGCGGCATCCGCGAGACGACGACCGATCAAGGGTGCGTAAAGGTCAAGCACCGCCTGATCGAGCATGTCCTGGTGCGCGCAGGACACGTTGATCTGCTCGACGCGGCCGCGTGCATAGCTCGTCCAGGCGTCCGGCCGGTCGTCGATAAAGGCCTCGACGCTGCCGGCGCGATGAGTGGCGCGCGCGAAGAGGATGTCGGCGGCGACGATCCCGGGCGTATGGCGGGAAGCCAGCCGGAGGTTCGCTTCGGTAACCGCGCGCAGCCTGGCGACGAGCTGAGCGGGCGTGCCGACCTCGCTCGGAAGCGGCCGGCGGGTGATGTCGTAGAGGTTGGTCAGGTGGTCGATCAGGTGGTCCACCCGCGGCCGTTGGCCGAGCGCATGAACGTCAAGGCCGAGGAAGGCGAGGGCGGCATGCACGAGCTCGCCCTCCTCGGCCATCGTGATGGCGCCGATGGGGGCGCTGGCTCGATAGGGATAGGCGTCAAGCAGTCCAAGGAAGGCCACCGACCCGTCTTCGGCCTCGATCTGGCGGGCGATCTCGTGCGCAACGAGGCCGCCGAACGAAAAGCCGAGGATGTGGTAGGGCCCGTGCGGCTGGAGCGACCGGATCAGGCCGAGATACGCGGCCGCGAGACCCGACAGGCTGCCGGGCGCGTCGGCGGCCGGATCGCCAAAGGATTGCAGCCCGTAGATCGGCCGGGCCGGAATGTGGCGGATCAACCCGGCATAGCCCCAGGCCAGCCCCGAGACGGGATGGATGCAAAAGAGCGGCGCCCCCTCGCCATTGGCGCGGATCGCCAGAACGGGGGCGAGCGACTGGGTTCGCGGGCCGAGACCAGCACGGGCGCGTGTCAGTTCGGCCGCGAGCGCTTCGAGCGTCGCGTCCTCGAACATCGCACCCAGCGGCAGCTCGGCGCCGCTCCGTGCGGACAGCTCGGCGATGAGCTGGGCGGCGATCAGGCTGTCGCCGCCGAGTGCGAAGAAGTTGTCGCGCAGGCCGACCCGTTCGAGGCCGAACAGGTCAGCCCAGATGGCGGCGAGCAGCTTCTCATCCTCCGTCTGCGGCGCAAGATAGCCGGCCCGGGTGGCGGTCTCGGGCGGCGGCAGGGCGCGCCGGTCGAGCTTGCCGTTGGCGTTCAACGGAAAGCTGTCCAGCATCGCCCACGCCGTCGGTATGGCGGGATCCGGAAGCTTGCGCGACAGGGTGCGCCTGATGTCCTCGACCGCGAGCGCTTCGCCCGGCCGGGTCAGGAGGTAGCCGCACAGGCGGGGCTCGCCGCCGTCGCGCCGGAGCAGGACGGCTGCGCCATCGATCCCGTCGATCTGCATGAGTGCCGCTTCGGTTTCGGCCGGTTCGAGGCGCACGCCGCGCAGCTTGATCTGGTCGTCGGCACGGCCAAGATACTCGATCAGCCCGTCGGGTCTGATCGAAGCGCGATCACCGGTGTGGTAGATGCGCGCGCCCGGCTCCATCGAGAACGGGTCGGCGGCAAAGCGTTCCTGGGTCAGCGCGCGCTTGCCGATGTAACCGGTGGCGACCCCCTCGCCGCCGATGCAGAGCTCGCCCACAACGCCGATCGGCGCCAGCGCGCCCTTGGCGTCGAGAACATACACGTGCTGGTTCGGCAACGGGCGGCCGATCGGCGGATGATCGAGGTCGGCGCCGCTGATCAGCCGGACAGTGGACCAGATCGTGGTCTCGGTCGGACCATAAAGGTTGAACAGGCGTCCGCTCAGCGCGTGCAGCCGGCGGGCGAGGTGGCCAGGAAGCGCCTCGCCGCCGCTGAGAAGGGTCAGGCCACGCAGCGCGTCGCTGTCGCCGGCCGTCAGGATGGTCGACCAGAGCGATGGTGTCGCCTGGATGATCGTTATGCCGGCGTCGCGCACCAGTTTGGTCAGAGCGCGGGGATCGGTCACCTCCGAGCGGCTGGCGACCACGACCTCGCCGCGCGCTGCGATCGGCAGAAGCAGCTCAAGGATCGCGATGTCGAAGCCCAGCGTGGTGACGGCGAGAAGCCTGTCGCGTTCCGTCAGGCCGAGTTCGGCATCGATGCCGGCCAGCAGGTTGGCAAGCGCCCGGCGCGGCACCATCACGCCCTTGGGGGCGCCCGTCGAGCCCGATGTGTAGATGACGTAGGCGGTCTCGGGCGGCACGGCCGGCGCGTGCTGCGCGCCGGGTTGCGCATGCAGGCCAAGCACCGGGTCGATGTTGGAAGAGAAGCCGAAGCGGCCCGCGATGGGTGGCTGGGCGAGCATGACGGAGGGCTTGGCGTCGGCAAGGATAAGTGCGGTACGCTCGGCGGGACCGTCGGGGTCGAGCGGGAGGAAGGCCGCACCCGACACCAGGACGCCAATCAGGAGCGCCACCATGTCGGCATCGCGCTGCGGGGCGACGGCCACGACATGGCCGGGCCCGACGCCGATGCATCTCAGCGCGCCGGCGATCCCAAGGACATGAGCGTGTAGCTGGTGATAGGTGAGGCTGCGATGCCGGTCGCGCACGGCGACCCGGTCGGGAAGACGGCCGTCCAGGATGGAGGCGGGGTCGTTCGGCGCCTCGACGGACGGGCCGCGGACCGACAGGAGCAGCTCGCGTTCGCCGGTCGCCAGCAGCGGGATCATGTCGAGCGCCGTGTGCGGATGGTTGGCGATCTCGCCGATCATCCGCAGCAACCGCTCGGCGTGACGTTGAAGCTCCTCGCCCTCGTAGAGCAGCGCGTTGGCGTCGAAATCGATCCGCAGTCCGCGGTCGTCGTTGCGGTCGTAGACAAAGATGGTCAGGTCCTCGACCGGGCCGTTGGAAAGATTGTGGGCGGTGGTGCGGTGTCCGCCAAAAGACAGGTCGAAGTCGAACGGCTCGATGTTGACGCCCGTCCACGAGACCTGTTGATCGGTATGAAAGAGGCCAAGCGCGCGCCTCAGCTCCTCGTAGCGGTATTGCTGATGGCGAAGTGCCGAGCGCATGTTGCGGGCACTTTGGGCGACGATGTCGGCCAGCGTCATGTCGGGCGCGAAGCGAAACCGCATGACCACCGCGTTGGCCACCATCGCGGGGATGGCGCGCATGGCGTGGCCGACGCGCCCGGTGACGGGCATGCCGAGCGTGAGGTCGGACGCGGCGGTGACCCGGTGAACGTAGATCGCCACAAGCGCAATGAGGATCTGCGGCAGCGTGCCGCCGAGCTCGCGTGCAAGCGACATCAGGCGCGCGCTGAGTTCCGCGTCGAGCCGGGTGGTGTGACGGCGCAGCGGACCGGTCCCGGTACGCCGCCGGCGGGCGAGGGAGACCGGCTCCGGCAGGTCGGCGAGGGTGGCCAGCCAGTAGGCGCCGTCGCGCGCCTGGCGGGCGGCCCAGCGGTAGGCCGCCTCCACGTCGAGCAAGGTTGCGATCTTGCCGAACGGGGAGGGCGGCGGTGGTTCGCCGGCCAGCAGTGCGTTGTAGAGCGAGGCGAGGCGGTTGGCGATCAGCCCGCCGGAAAACCCGTCCATCACCACGTGATGACAGCGGTGATACCAGAGGAAATGCGCCTCGCCCAGCCGGACGAGGGCGGACTTCCAGAGCGGGTCGAGCTGGAAATTGATCGGCTCGGAAAGTTCGGCGTGCATCCAGCGCATGGCGTGTTCCAACGGCCGTGCTTCGCCGGAAAAGTCGAGCAGCGGGCACTCACCCTCGAACTGGTCGCTGATCAGCTGCCGTGGCCCCGATGGGTCCTCCAGGATGCGGGTGCGTGACGGCTCGATCTCGTTGGCGAGCCGGTACATCGCGTCGAGGAAACAGGCCGTGTCGACGCCACCATGGATCTCGATGGCCTCGGCGATGGTGAACACGATCGAGGCAGGCGCGAGCTTGCTTGCCACCCATAGACCGCGCTGCGCCACGGATAAAGGAAGGATCGTTCCGGAAGGCGAGCTCCGGGCGGTCTGTTCGGAGGTCAAGCGCTGAGCGATGTCATGTCGGCGCATGGACTAACAGTCCATACGTCCTGATGCGACGCAATCCTGGTGCTTGAGCTCATGGATGACGACCGGAAAGAGATACCAGCATGCCACGCCGAACAGCGCCAAGCCGAGCAGGATCGCGACAGGCACGAGATCGGGGCGGTTGCGGTTCAGGAACTTGCTCCATCACGTCGGGAGTGGATGTTCTAACACGCGCTTCAAAACGTTGATCATGATGGTCCGCGTCGATTGTTGACAGGCAGGTGACGGCTAAGCATAACGCGCGCCACTGCCGGGAACGTGGACTGCTCGCAAGGAGCGGCGCCCGTCCGACCGTATTGGTCGCGACCTACCGGTGCAACACGCGGAACCCAAGGCACAGCCGCACCGCGGCATGGCCACGTCCGCACCGTCAGGGAGTTCTTGGCTTTGACCAAGCGCCTCGAAAGCAAGTACAAGATCAATCGCCGGTTGGGTGTCAACCTGTGGGGACGGCCGAAGTCGCCGGTCAACAAGCGCGACTACGGTCCGGGCCAGCACGGCCAGCGACGCAAGAGCAAGCCATCGGACTTCTCGGTCCAGCTCATGGCCAAGCAGAAGCTCAAAGGCTACTACGGCAATATCGGCGAGAAGCAGTTTCGAAAGTATTACGAGGAGGCGGTCCGCCGTCGCGGCGACACGTCCGAGAACCTGATCGAATTGCTTGAGCGCCGGCTCGATGCGACGATCTACCGCCTGAAGTTCGCGATGACGCCCTTCGCGGCGCGCCAGTTCGTCAACCATGGCCACGTGCTGGTCAACGGCAAGCGGGTGAACATCCCGTCCTTTCTGCTGCGCGACGGCGACGTGATCGAAGTGCGCGAGAAATCCAAGCAGCTCGCGGTGGTGCTCGATGCCGCACAGAGCGCCGAGCGGGACGTCCCGGAGTACCTGGAGGTCGATCACCGGGCGATGAAGGGCAAATTCGGCCGGTCGCCGAAGTTGACCGACGTGCCCTATCCGGTGACGATGGAGCCGAACCTGGTCGTCGAGTTCTACTCACGCTGAACCAGCTGGCGCAGGAGATCGCGAGGCGCCGCACCTTCGCGATCATCTCGCACCCGGACGCGGGCAAAACCACGCTCACCGAGCGGATGCTGCGCGCGGGCGGCGCCATCCAGCTCGCGGGTCAGGTGCGCGCCAAGGGTGAGCGCCGGCGCACGCGGTCCGACTGGATGGGGATCGAGCGGGAGCGCGGCATCTCCGTCGTGACGTCGGTGATGACGTTCGAGCATGCCGGCTGCGTCTACAACCTGCTCGACACGCCGGGCCATGAGGATTTCTCTGAAGACACGTATAGAACCCTGACCGCGGTGGATTGCGCGGTCATGGTGATCGACGCCGCCAAGGGGATCGAGGACCGGACGCGAAAACTTTTCGAAATCTGCCGGCTGCGCGACATCCCGATCATCACCTTCATCAACAAGATGGACCGCGAAG
>CAXUIA010000054.1:5435-6116 GCA_964250835.1 uncultured Acetobacteraceae bacterium
GCACTGGGCGAAGAGCTCGCCCTCGTCCGCGCGGCGATGCCAGAGTTCGACCGCGACAGCTTCAACGCCGGGCATCTGTCGCCGGCCTATTTCGGCAGCGCGATGCGCGAGATCGGCGTGCCCGACCTGCTCGACGCTCTCGCCGAGTTCGGCCCGCCGCCGCGCGCCCAGCAGGCCGAAACCCGCACCGTGGAGGCGACCGAGCCCAAGCTCACGGCACTCGTCGTCAAGATTCAGGCCAACATGGACCCGAACCACCGCGACCGGATCGCCTTCGCGCGGATCTGCTCGGGACGCCTGGTCCGCGGCATGCGGATCAAACAAACCCGCACCGGCAAGGTCATCCCGCTGACGGCTCCGCAATTCTTCTTCGCGCGCGACCGCCAGCTGGCCGAAGAAGCCTTCGCGGGCGACGTGGTCGGCATCCCCAACCACGGCGTGCTCCGCATCGGCGACACACTGGCCGAGGATGAGGATGTCCGCTTCATGGGCGTCCCGCATTTCGCGCCCGAAATTCTCCGCCGCGTCCGGCTCGACGACGCAATGAAGGCCAAAAAGCTGCGTCAGGCCCTTCAGGAACTGGCCGAGGAGGGCGTCGTGCAGCTCTTCCGCCCCCAGGATGGCAGTCCGCCGATCGTGGGCGTGGTGGGCACCCTGCAGCTTGACGTGCTGATCGCGCGG
>CAXUIA010000054.1:6126-11482 GCA_964250835.1 uncultured Acetobacteraceae bacterium
TCCGAATACGGCGTCTCGGCGGGCTTCGACGCGGTGCCGTTCTCGGTCGCGCGCTGGATCAGCGGCGATGGGGCGCGGCTCGCGCTCTTCGTCGCCTCGAACCGTACGGCGATGGCCGACGACATCGACGGCGACCCCGTATTCCTCGCGAGCTCGGCCTTTACCATGCGCCGCGCCGTCGAGGCGCAGCCGGAGCTCGTGTTCCGCGACATCAAGCAGATCGGGATGGCGGCGTAACGCCAGCACTCTGCCCCAGACCCGCCGTTTTCAGCACATCGATGAAAGCCCGGAGGCTCCCCGGAACGTGGCGGTGGCCGGGGTAGTACAAGCACAATCCGGGAATGGCCGGGCACCAATCGTCCAGCACCGTCACCAGCTCGCCGCGTTCCACGTACGCGAGCGCCGACCGGTCGGGCACGTAGGCGATTCCCAGCCCGAGCGCCGCCGCTTGGAGCATCAGCTCCTGGTGGTCCAGCGTGAGAGCGCCCCCGACCTCGACCGTCAGCTCCTCGCCGTGCCGCTCGAACTCCCACCGGTAAAGTTTTCCGCTCGGTAGCCGCAGCCGGATGCACGCGTGCCGCTCCAGGTCGTCGGGCGTCGCCGGCGCTGTCCGGCCCGCCAGATAGGCCGGCGGCGCGACGGCCACGAACCGCGCGTCGCCGCCGAACCGCACCGCGATCATGTCCTGCGGCACCGCTTCCGCGAGACGCACGCCCGCATCGAACCCGGCCGCCACGATGTCGATCAGCCGTCCGTCCGTCACCAGGTCGAGCGCCACGCCCGGATAGCGGTGGAGAAACTCCGGAACCGCCCACCGCAGCAGCAGCCGCGCCGCACCTTCGGGCGCGTTGATCCGCAGCGTCCCACCGACGGTCCCGCCCAGATCGTTCGCCTCGTCCAGCGCGGCATCCAGCTCCCGCAGCAGCGGACGCACCCGCGCCAGCAGGCGTTCCCCCGCCTCCGTGGGCGACACGCTGCGCGTCGTCCGGTGCAGCAGCCGCACGCCCATCGACCGTTCGAGCGACAGCATCATGTGGCTCAGCGTCGACGACGACAGCGCCAGCTCATCGGCCGCCTTTCGAAAACTCCGGTGCGCGGCGATCGCCGCCAACGCCGTCAGCTCGTTCAGGGTGGGCCTGCTCATTGCTGGCCAATATGCATCAACCCATGCCGGGATCAGGCCCTAATCTCCACCGATCGCATGAACCACCTCCCGGTCATCACCGCTGCGAGGAACGCGTCCATGTCGAAATCCTGGTTCATCACCGGCGCCTCGTCGGGCCTCGGCCGCGCCATGACCGAGACGCTGCTCGCGCGCGGCGACCGCGTCATCGCGACTGTCCGCAAGCCCGAAGCGCTCGACGAACTCACGGCGCGACACCGGGACCGCCTGCGCGTCGCGACGCTCGACATCAGCCGCACGCACGATATCCGTCCCGTCATGGACCAGGCGTTCCGCGACAGCGGCCGTATCGACGTCGTGGTCAGCAACGCCGGCTACGGGCTGTTCGGGGCGGCCGAGGAGCTGACCGACGCGCAGATCCGCCACCAGGTCGACACCAACCTCCTGGGCTCGATCGAGATCGTGCGCGCGGCCCTGCCGCATCTGCGCGACCAGGGCGGCGGCCGCGTCCTGCAGGTCTCGTCGGAGGGCGGTCAGGTCGCCTATCCGAACTTCAGCCTCTATCACGCGACCAAATGGGGCATCGAGGGCTTCATCGAGTCGGTCGCGCAGGAGGTGGCGCCGTTCGGGATCGCGTTCACCATCGTCGAGCCCGGCCCCACGCGAACCGGTTTCCGCAAGGGCCTCGTCAGCCCGCCGCCCATGGCGGTTTATGAGACACCCCCGCGGGCGACGTACGCCGCGCGGTCGCGTCCGGTTCGTTCGTGCTTCCGGGGGACGCCGGCAAGATGGCTGCCGTGATGATCGCGTCCGTCGAGACGGTCCCGGCGCCAAGGCGTCTCGTGCTCGGCCAGGACGCCTTCAGCCGTGTGGAGGCCGCCCTGCAATCGCGCCTCCGCGAACTGCAGTCCCAGCGCGAAGTCGCCCACTCGACCGAAGCCTGAAGAGCGCGGTGTCCAGGGGCACAGCCCCTGGTCTGCTAAGAAAGCCCGTTAAACAGTGACGTCGAAAGATACCGCTCGGCAAACGAAGGAATGATCACCGCGATCATCCGGTCGCGATAGGCCGGATCGGCCGCCAGGCCGAGCGCCACATGCAACGCGCCGCCCGATGAAATCCCGATCGGCATGCCCTCCAGACGCGCGCAGCGTCGCGCCGCGGCAATCGCCTCACGCTCCGTGACCGTGATCACGCGATCCAGAAGGTCGAGGTCGAGAACCGAGGGGCGGAAGCCAGGGCCGATGCCCTGGATTCCGTGCGGCCCCGCCTCTTCGCCGTTCAGGACCGCACTTTCGGCCGGCTCGACGCCGATGACGGCAAGGCCTGGCTTGCGTGGCTTGAGCGCGCGCGCAATGCCGGTCGCGGTGCCGCCGGTCCCGACGCCGGCGACGACGACATCGACACGGCCGTCGGTGTCGGCCCAGATCTCCTCGGCGGTGGTGGCTTCGTGGATGGCCGGGTTGGCCGGATTGTCGAACTGCCGCGGCATCCAGGCGCCGGGCGTCTCGGCCACGATCTCGTGGGCGCGCGCGATGGCCCCCGCCATCCCGAGCTTGGCGGGGGTGAGTTCAAGCTGCGCGTCCATCAGGCGCAACATCTTACGGCGTTCAACCGACGCGCCTTCGGGCATGGTCACGATCAGCCGGTAGCCGCGCGCGGCGGCGACGAAGGCGAGTGCGATGCCGGTGTTGCCGGAGGTTGGCTCGACGAGGACGGTGCGTTCGGGTGCGACGAGGCCGTCGCGTTCGGCGGCGCGCAGCATGGCGGCGCCGATCCGGTCCTTGACCGAGCCGAGAGGATTAAAGAACTCGAGCTTGAGCAGGAGGTCGGCGACAAGCCCGTCCTCGCGCGTCAGCCGGGGGACGCGGACGAGCGGGGTGCCGCCGATGGTGTCGATGATGCTGTCATAGATATGGTGGCGCGGAACGGCGAGACGACCCTCGGCGAGCGACGACGACGGATTTGGGTCGATGACGTCCATGGTTGATTATACCGATACCGGGCGTGGATTGGGCATACCATGTCATGTAGTCTGCCCGTGCGTCGGCACCAACGGCGGGGAGAGGGAGCGATGCTGCTTCGGCGTGATCGAGGGATGACGGCGATCCTGATCATGCTCGATGTCGCCTTTCATGCGGGGCGGTCGGGGACGGTGAGTGCGGCTGACATCGCGGAACGGGCCGGGCTGGCGCGGCGCGGGATCGAGCCGCTGCTGCAGACGCTCTCCCGGTCGGCGCTGCTGGAGAGCGTGCGCGGGCCGCGCGGCGGCTACCGGCTGGGCCGGCCGGGACGGGACATCACCATCGCCTCCGTCGTCGAGGTGGCGACCGCCGACGAGGGCGGCAACGACGAAGGACCACGGGGCGATTTGTTCACGCGGGTGGTCGAACCGGCGTGGGGCGAACTCGACGCTCAGCTTCGCGTGCTTTTGCAGGCAAGGACGTTCGACGACCTGGTGCGCTCGGCGGAAAAGGCCGGCCTGAAGCGGCCCTTGGCGGAACCGATCAGCTTTTCCATATGACGGTGGGCTTGGGTATGGTCTGGCGATGGACGTTCGCCGGGCGTTGAACCGAGCGGATCGTGCCTGAGTCTCGTCCGGGCACGGCTTCCTGTCTTCACGCTGCAGCCCAACGGGATCTTGCCGTGCCGGATACGAACATCATCGACGCACCGAAGCTCTCCGGCGTCGAACGGCTGAAACGTGAAAGCCACGGGCTGCGCGGCACGCTGGCCGAGGAGCTCTCGGCGCCCGGCATCTCGGTCACCGAAGATGCCTATCAGCTGCTCAAGTTCCATGGGAGCTACGAGCAGTTCGACCGTGATACGGCGACCGAGCGCAAGCAGGCCAAGCTGGAGAAGGAATATCAGTTCATGGCGCGCGTCCGCATCCCGGGGGGAATGCTGACGGCCGGCCAGTATCTGGCGCTGGACGCGGTGGCGAGCGAGTTCGCCAATGACACGGTGCGGATCACGTCGCGTCAGGGGATCCAGTACCACGGCGTGCTGAAAGGCGATCTGAAGCGGGCGATCAAGCGGATCAATGACACGCTGCTGACCACGCTCTGCGCCTGCGGCGACGTGACGCGTAACCTGATGACCGCACCGGCGCCGCTGCAGGACGCGCGGCATCGTCAGTTGCGCGCGGACGCGCGCCTGCTGTCAGCCGAGCTGCTGCCGAAGAGCCGGGCCTACTACCAGATCTTCCTCGACGAGAAGCCTATCGCCGGACATGACGAGGAGGAGACGCTCTACGGGCCGACCTACCTGCCGCGGAAGTTCAAGATCGGGATCGCGCTTCCCGAGGACAACACGATCGACGTGCTGACCCATGATCTGGCGATCCTGGCGAGATGGGAAGGCGACACGCTCGCCGGCTACGACGTGGCCGTCGGCGGCGGCCTCGGGATGACGCACAACCGCGCCGACACCTATCCGCGGCTTGCCACCCCGCTCTGCTTCGTGCCGGCCGACCGGCTGCTGGCGATCGTCGAAGCGGTGATGAAGGTGCAGCGTGACCATGGCGGGCGGACCGACCGCCGGCGGGCGCGGCTGAAATACCTGGTGGATGACCGCGGGCTCGCCTTTGTGCGCGCCGAGGCGGAGAAGCATTACGGTGCGGCGCTGGATGATCCGCGTCCGTGGCCGGCGCTTGAAGTGCCGGACGTCCTGGGATGGCACGAGCAGGGTGACGGGCGCTGGTGGCTGGGCGTGCCGGTTCCGTCGGGGCGGATCGCGGATACGGGCGAGCAGCTGATCCGGACCGGCCTGCGTGAGGTGATCGGACGGTTCAACCTCGACCCGGTCCTGACGCCGCAGCAGGATCTGCTTCTCGCCGGCGTGCGGGACGAGGATCGGGCGGAGATCGAGGCCGTGCTTCGGGCGCACGGCATTCGGATGGCGGGAGACCTGTCGTTGCTGGAGCGGTCAACCCTGGCCTGCCCGGCCCTGCCGACCTGCGGGCTGGCATTGACCGAGGCCGAGCGCGTGAGAGCACCCTTCGTCGAGGCGATGGATGCGGCGCTGGCGCGGCATGGGCTCTCGGATCGGCGGATGAGCTTCCGCATCACGGGTTGCCCGAACGGGTGCGTGCGCACCTACACCGGTGACATCGGGCTGGTGGGACGGACTCCGGGAACCTACGCGATTTACGTGGGGGGTGACTTCGCCGGGACGCGGCTCAGCTTCCGGTTGCTGGACCGGGTCGAGCAGGCCGAGGTCGTGCCGGCCTTGGAA
>CAXUIA010000055.1:0-6337 GCA_964250835.1 uncultured Acetobacteraceae bacterium
ATCAGTCTGCCGCGGTCGGTTCGGATGGGAGGCGGAGCGGTCGCGCGCCTCCCCGCTTCGCTGGTCCAGGCGGGGCTCGCGCGGCCGCTGATCGTGACCGATCCGTTCTTGGCCTCGTCGGGCGTGCTCGACCGGGTTCGCGGCGTCCTCGCCGAGGCCGGCATCCCGGCCAGGGTATTCGAGGGCGTGGTGCCCGATCCGACCGTCGCGTCGGTCGACGCGGCACTCGCCGTCTTGCGGGCCGGCGCGCATGACTGCGTCGTCGGTCTCGGCGGCGGCAGCTCGATTGATACGGCGAAGATGGTCGCGGTCCTGGCGCGGCACCGGACAACCCCGCGAGCGCTCAAATTTCCGCATGTTCAGGACGAGGCGGGATTGCCGATCGTGGCGATCCCGACGACGGCAGGGACCGGTTCCGAAGCGACGCGGGTGACGGTGATCACCGACGAGGCGACGGAC
Source organism: uncultured Acetobacteraceae bacterium (assembly GCA_964250835.1). GTDB lineage: Bacteria > Pseudomonadota > Alphaproteobacteria > Acetobacterales > Acetobacteraceae > CAXTPV01. Next base: position 460 of record CAXUIA010000055.1, read on the forward strand.
GAGAAGATGCTGTGCATGGGTCTGGCTTATCTGCCGGTTATCGCAATCGTCGACTACGAGCTGACGCTGTCCAAACCCTGGCGATTGACGGCAGATACGGGACTGGATGCACTGACGCACGCGCTCGAGGCTTACGTGTCCAAGCAGGCGAACCCGTTCACCGACGGGCTGGCGTTGTCGGCGATGGCGCGGATCTGGCGCAACGTGGCCGTTGCCTGCCGCGAACCCGCCAGTTGCGGGGCGCGCGAGGCCATGATGCTCGGCGCGTTCGAGGCGGGCATCGCGTTCTCCAACGCATCAGTGGCGCTGGTGCACGGTATGAGCCGGCCGATCGGTGCGCATTTCCATGTGGCGCATGGGCTCTCGAACGCGATGCTGCTTCCGGTGGTCACGGAATGGTCGCTTGGCGGCGCGCCGGCTCGCTACGCCCATTGCGCGCGCGTCATGGGCGTCACGTCGGAGGAGGATGATGCTGCCGCCGGAGCGGCGCTGGTGGCAGCCCTGCACGCGCGCAATTCGGAACTCGGCGTGCCGTCCCCGCGCGCTTACGGGATCGATCCTGAAACCTGGACGGCGCGGGTCGGAGCGATGGCGTCGCAGGCGTTGGCTTCGGGGTCACCGGCGAACAATCCACGCGTGCCGGACGAGGCGGAGATCGCGGCATTATACCGCTTGAGCTGGGAGCGTGGATAAGCACGGCCGAGCTCACGGTCTTGCCAGCGATTTGTCGGGCGATCTGTCGTGATCGGGACGTCTATACGCCGTGGTTCAGCCTCGATGGCGGGCAGACCTGGTCACGCGAGGACGCCTTGACGCTGAAGAAGAGCGGACCGGCTTCGACTACGTGCATGTCTATGCGGTGCCTTAGACGAAGCCTAGTGCACGCCGGCCTCATGCGCCGCCTCGTTGCGCGCCTGACGCAGTTCCGCCCAGGCGGGGGCGTCGCGTAGTGCTTTGTCGTACTTCGCCAACGCCGCTCCTGGATTTCGCTCGGCGCGCAGGAGGTCTCCCCAGGCCTTCAGCGGGTCGGCGAAATGCGGCGCCACCGCGTGAGCGGCGGCGAGATCGCTCTCCGCGCCTTTGAGGTCTCCATGTTCGGCCTCAAACAAACCTCGGTGCAGGTAGATCATCGGCAGATCGGGACCGGCACGCAGGCCGTCGGCCCAGATATGCTCAGCGCCGGCAACATCGCCGCTGCGTGCATGAATGTCGCCCCGGAAGGCAACGCAGCGTGACCAGTTGCCCAGACGCCTGAAGATCGTCTCAGCGTCCTGGAACCGGCCGGCCAGGCCGTAGGCGAGTCCCAGATAGCACGGCGAATCAAACGCGCCGGACTGCAGCCCGCTGTCGGCCTGCCAGAGTTTCCAGTAGGACTCGAGCGGTGTCACGGCAGCCGGGTCGCCGTGCTCGAGCAGTCTGTAGGCCGCCTGCATGACCGTTTGGGCTGGCGTCGCAGGCGCGTGAGGGTCGCGCGCGGCCATCTCGCGTTCCGCGTCGAGCGGGTCGTGCAGCAGGGCCGCGAAGTCCGCGAGAAACGGTCCGTCGATTGCGCCACCCGTGCCGGCGCCGCCATTCTGGCTCGCATCGTCCCGCTCGGCCGCGCGCGCCAGCGGCAGATCCCATGTCGCAACAGCGGCATTGGCCAGCGCGTTGAGTTGCGGACGCGCGCCCCGCGGGGCATCGGCCACGGCGCGGAGGAATGCACGGCCCTCACGCCATGCCGCTTCCTCGCCGTCCACGACCAAGATCGAGCCGATCAGATTACTCCAGGCCTTCCAATCGTGCGGTTTGTAGGACATCGCGAGCCGATACTTGTCGGCCGCCTCGGCGTTGCGATTGAGATCGGCGTATGCGTTTCCCCAATCATTGGACAACTCGGCACGGTCGGTATCACTCGTGGCGCGCGCGAAAGCGTCCTCAATGAAAGCCAGCGCGTCGGTATCCCGTCCCGTGCTGGTGAGGTAAGCGGCATATTGATCGGGCTGCGACCGGCCATAGAGATATTCGGCTGCGCGCGCGGCGAGCGCGTCAAGATCGCTCATGCCGCCGGCGAAACTCCTGGCCGGTGCACCATCGGCTCTCACAGTCAGTTCGAGACCCCCGCTTACGGTCTCGATGAGGTCGCCGCCGACATGCACGTCGTGGCCTAACCGCGCGTCGAGCAGACGTTGGATCTCGCCGACGGACACGCCGGTCTCGGGCACTTCGATCTTGATGTCGGATGCCCACGCGCCAACGCTGCGCAGGCCGGCGGTCGACGATCGGGTCGCCGCTTGCAGCTTCTGCAAACCGTCCAGGACGTCGGCGGCGACAACGGCGCCGGTCCAGCCGCGGCCGGCAAGCGAGGCTGGCGCGTCAAAGGTGTCGACGACCACGGAGCGCGCGGTGATCGCGTCATGGATAATGATCAGAAGACCGAAGCCGATGGCAGTTGCGACGAGCGTGGCGAAGCCCTGCATCGCGAGCCGCATTCCCTGTGCGGCTCGCCTGAGCTTTCCCTCAAGGGACTGGCCGCGCAGGTGCGACATCCGCAGCGACTGCTCGGCTTGAATTTGGGCGATCTGCTCACGCAACATCTGAGCCTGCTCGTGCAGGAAGCGTTCGGCGGCACGCGCGACGTTCGGGTCGCCCTTGGCGTGCTCGGCTGCCAGCGAGGCGGCGAACGCCTCCGCGCCGGCCGTCTCCTTGACGGATGCGTCGGCCTCGCAGCCGGCCCCATCGTCGCTGAACATCCCGCTTAGAAGGCCTTCTGCCATTACGCTGTCGTATCGCGACCGGATGGCTCGGACAACACGTAGGTTGCGGGCCAGGGGCGCCACGTCGAATGGGTGCTGCGCCCGACGGGGGTGCCGGGGCAGAGCCCCTCCCTACTGGTTCACGTCAGCCCTCAGCACGTCGATCGGCTCCAGCACGCCCAATCGTTCGAAATGCCAGAACGTCCAGCCGTTGCAGGACGGTGCGTTGGTCAGCAGGGCGCCGACCTGGTGGATCGATCCGCGCAGCGCGCCTGCGACCAGGCTTCCATCGGCGGCGACGGTGGCAGCGACACGGCGTTGCCGGTCGGTCAGCACCGTGCCCGGCGCGATCAGCCCACTTTCGACGAGGCGTCCGAACGGGACGCGCTTGGCGTCGCGACGGGTTTGCGTGGTGGCGATGCCGGCCAGGGGTGCGCGCCGCTCGGCGCGTATGCGGGCGAGTGCGGCCTCGACATAGGCCGGATGGCGCTCGATCCCGATCCAGCTTCGGTGCAGGCGCTTGGCGACGACGGCGGTGGTTCCGGTCCCGAGAAACGGGTCGAGCACGATGTCCTCCGCCTCCGTGCTCGCGAGCAGAACGCGGTGCAGCAGCGCCTCCGGCTTCTGGGTCGGGTGCAGCTTCAGGCCGTGCGCGTTGCGCAGCCGTTCGGGACCGGTGCAGAGCGGGAGCAGCCAGTCGCTCCGCATCTGAAGGTCGTCGTTGAGCGACTTCATCGCCTGGTAATTGAAGCGGTAGCGTGACGTCCGGCCGCGCGCGGCCCAAATCAGCGTCTCGTGCGCGTTGGTGAAGCGGCGGCCGCGGAAGTTGGGCATCGGGTTCGACTTGCGCCAGATAACGTCATTGAGGATCCAGAAACCCAGTTCCTGCAGGATGGCGCCGATCCGGAAGATGTTGTGATAGGAACCGATGATCCAGATCGTGGCATCCTTGCGCAGCAGACGGCGCGCCTCGGCGAGCCAGTCGCGGGTGAACTGGTCGTAGGCGGCGAAGTCCTCGAAGCGGTCCCACTCCTCGTCGACGCCGTCGACGAGGCTGTCGTCTGGCCGCCGCAGTTCACCACGGAGCTGAAGATTGTAGGGCGGGTCGGCGAAGATGCAGTCTATCGAGTTTGCGGGCAGCATGCGCATCAGCACGATGCAATCGCCGCGGAGGATCTGGCCGAGCGGCAGGTCGACGCCGTGGTCCAAATTGTCTTTCACGGCTGGCGCGGCATTTCAGGCTGACGCGAGCTCTAGCGCCAACTGGCGGACAGTGCCGAATGCCGAACGGTGGTGCCGCGTGGCGCCAAGCGCGCGCAGTGCCGCGCGGTGCGGCGGCGTCGCGTAGCCGGCATTGGTCTCCCAGCCGTAGCCGGGACAGCGGGCGGCGAGCCTGGTCATGGCGCGATCTCGGGTCACCTTGGCCACGATCGAGGCGGCGGCAATTGACAGCGACAGGCCGTCGCCGCCGATCACGCAGCGGACCGGGCAAGCGAGCGTCGGCGGCATGTTGCCGTCCACGATGGCCAGATCCGGGATGGTCGGCAGCCGCCCGACGGCGCGCGCCATGGCGAGCAGGCTGGCACGCAGGATGTTCAGGCGGTTGATCTCAGCGACGGAGGCGGCGCCGATGCCGATCCGAGCGGCGCCGCAGGCGCGAAGCGCCAGAAAGGCGGCGGCGCGCTGGACGGGATCGAGCTGTTTGCTGTCGTCGAGCAACGGAGCGAGCGCTGCCGGCACCCCCGCAGGGAAGATGACGGCGGCGGCGACGACGGGCCCCGCCAGCGGACCGCGTCCGGCTTCGTCGACGCCGGCGACCAGTCCGCCATGGGCCGACTCGATGGCGAAATCAGGCATGCGGCAACCTAGGACATCCTGCGTTCGCTGGGCCAGGGGCTCTGCCTCTTGACCTCGCCGAAGGCTCTGCCTCTGGACACCACGACCGACGTCACGCAGGTCCGGAGCGGCTCGCCCCGTCACGCGGAGTTTGCTTCGCACAACGGGTCGAGGAGCGTTTCGCCGAAAGCGTGCTGACGCACGACGCCCCTGACCTTGATCAAAGTCATGCCTGCGGCGCTATGATCGCGGAAAGACCAAAACGGTCGGGAGGATCATGATGACAAACGGATCTCGTCGTTTGACGTCGGGTGCGCTTGCGCTCGGCTTGCTGGCTGCTTCGAACCTGGCGCTCGGGGCGCCCCTTGATGAGCCGGCCAAGGTTCTGCCGGCGCCGACGGCTGACATCAGCCCGGAGATGCAGGCGATCATTGCACGTCCCTATAATCCCAACTGGGACCTTCAATACGCGACCGGCACGGAATGGCGGACGTTTGCCGACAAGCAGGCGGCCGACATCATCAAGACAATTCCCGGCATGCTCGATCGGCTGCACGTGAAGATCGAGCCGTCGACGATGGCGGGTGTGAAGGTCTACGTGGTCACCCCGGAGAACATCCCGCCCGAGAACCAGAACAAGCTGCTGATCCATGTCCATGGCGGCTGCTACGTGCTGTTTCCCGGCGAAGCGGGACCGACGGAGGCGATCATGATGGCGGGGTTCGGCCACTACAAGGTCGTGTCCGTCGATTACAGGATGCCGCCCGAGGCCTATTTTCCCGCGGCCGTCGACGATCCGATCACGGTCTACAAGGAGTTGCTGAACAGCAACGATCCGAAGAACATGGCGATCTTCGGCACCTCGGCCGGCGGCGCGATCACGCTGGAGATGGTGCTGCGCGCCAAGCAGCTCGGGCTGCCGGTGCCGGGGGCGATTGCGCCGGGTACGCCGATGTCGGACGCGACCAAGGTTGGCGACAGCTTCTACACCAACGAGAAGGTCGACAATGTCCTGGTGTCCCGCGACGGCTTCTGCGACGCGGCGACGAAGGTCTACGCGCACGGTCACGATCTCGCCGATCCGCTGATCTCGCCGGTGTACGGGGACATGCACGGCTTTCCGCCGACGATCCTGACGACCGGCACGCGCGACATTCTGCTCAGCAACACCGTGCGTGTTCACCGCAAGCTTCGCCGGGCTGGAGTCGACGCTCAACTCGAGGTCTTTGAAGGCGAGAGCCACGCGCAGTATCAGTTCGACGATCGCGTGCCGGAGGCCAGGGAGGCGTTTACCGAGATCGCCGAGT
>CAXUIA010000055.1:6347-11449 GCA_964250835.1 uncultured Acetobacteraceae bacterium
GCACCTCGGCAAGTAGGCGGCCACGCGGGTCGGACCGGCCGAGGGGCGAAGTTCCTCGCCCGGGAGCCCGCGGTTGCAGAGCGCGCGATTGGCGCCCATTCCTGCCATGGGGCCAGCGCGCGCGGGTCGTTCGGGATATCAGGGCGCATGTCGCGAACGATCATTGACGAGACCACCAGCGGACCCCTGCCACTGGTGCCCCGCGCCAGACAGGGCCGCACGGTCCCGCTGATCATCGCATCGGCCATGTTCATGGAGCAGCTCGACGGCACGGTGCTGTCGACGGCGCTGCCGAGCATGGCGCACTCGTTCGGCGTCGATGCGCTGCACATGAGTGTGGCGCTGACGTCCTACCTCGTGAGCCTGGCGGTCTTCATACCGGCGTCCGGGGCGGTCGCCGACCGGATCGGCAGCCGGACGGTGTTTTGTGCGGCGATCGTGCTGTTTACCGCCGGCTCCATCCTGTGCGCGCAGGCGGACAGCCTGTGGTTCCTCGTCCTCGCGCGTCTGACCCAGGGCGTGGGCGGGGCGATGATGGTGCCGGTCGGCCGGCTCGTCCTGCTACAGACGACCGCTAAAAGTGACCTGATCGCGACGATGAACTGGCTGCTGGTGCCGGCGACCATCGGGCCGCTGATGGGACCGCCGGTGGGCGGCTTCCTGGTGACCGCGCTGAGCTGGCGCTACATTTTCTACATCAACGTTCCGATCGGCGTGGTCGGGCTGGGGCTCGCCGCCTGGTTCGTCCCGCAGTTGCGTGCCGCCGCCCGGCTGCCGTTCGACATGCTGGGGCTGGTCCTGTCGGGAACGTCCCTCGCCTGCCTGATCTTTGGTCTGGAGCTGATGAGCCGCGGCGCGCTGCCGGTTCCGGTCGGTCTGTTGATCCTGGCGATCAGCGTGGCGAGCGGAGGGATTTATGCCTGGCACGCGCGACGGACGACGCGCCCGATCCTGGACTTCACGCTGATGCGCATCCCGACGTTCGGACTGTCGGTGGTGGCGGGCGCTGCGACACGGATCGTGGTCGGCGCGACGCCGTTCCTGCTGCCGCTGATGCTCCAGGTCGGGCTGGGCATGTCGGCGGCCCAATCGGGGGCGACGACCTTCGTCACGTCGATAGGCGGGTTGACGATGCGCGGCCTGTCGAGACGGCTGCTGCGCCGGTTCGGCTATCGGCGCACGATGGTGATCAACGGGCTAGGGTCGAGTGGATTTGCTTTTTCGTGCGCCTGTTTCGGGCATGGCACGGATCAGGTCGTCATATGGGTCGTGCTGTTCTGCGGCGGGTTCATGCAGTCGCTGCAGTTCACCGCCTACAACACGATCGCCTATGCCGACGTGCCGCCCTTGCGGATGAGTGCAGCGACCAGCCTCTATGCGACCATGCAGCAGGTGACGCTGACACTGGGCATCTGTGTCGCCGGAGCGGCACTCGCGGCATCGACCGCCTGGCGAGGGGTCGGCCACGCGACACTTTGGGATTTCAGCCTCGCCTGGATCACGGTCGGCGTGCTCGCTGTCGCCGCCCCGCTGCTCGCAACCCGGCTAGAGGAGGATGCAGGCGCCGAACTCAGCGGGCATCAGGCTCGCGTGGCTAGCCCGGCAGGCGCAGGTTCCAGATCCCCGGAGAGCCGGCATGACGCTTGATGGCAAGGACGTCGCGCGCAGTGTCGGCAATCGAGCCTTCGGCTTCCTGAGCGATATGACGCAGCTGATCGAGCTGGTCACGCAGGGCAATGAGTTCGAGAGTGAACAGACGGCGGAACATTTCTGGCTCCTTTCGTCGATTGGGCAAGTGGGACAAGCTTCATCCTCAATGCCACAGAAGTTTCGTAGCATGATCTAAAATTCGCCACAATCACGATGATGTGACAAGAAGCGTGGGCGAACGTCACAAATCGTCGCGATTGACCGCCGACCCGAGCGTTTTCCGGGGCCGACCCGATCTGTTAGGGTCCGCCGCCCTCATCGCCGGGCGCCAATACAGGATTTCCATGGACGAGCAGACAACGCCCTGGCCGCCGAGACTGCCTGACGAGACCCGCGGCACGCGAGTGCGCAAGCGGCGAAATCTGTGGCCCTGGTTCATCTTCCTGCTGCTGATTGCAGGCTTGGCCTTCTGGCTCAAGCCTTGGGCGCACAAGGCGCCGGCCAGCCATGCTGCAGCATCCGCCCCGGTCCCTGTCGCAGTAGCCTCGGTGGCACGGGGCAACATGGACGTGGTGCTGACTGAGTTGGGTACAGTGACGCCGCTGGCGACGATCACGGTACAGTCGCAGATCAGCGGCTATCTGGAGAACGTCAACTTCAAGGAGGGCCAGGAGGTCGACCGCGGCTTCCTGCTCGCACTGATCGACCCTCGCCCGTACGAAGTTCAAAAGGAGCAGTATGAGGCGCAGCTTGCCCGTGACAGCGCCGCACTCAAGCAGGCGCAGATGGACCTGGCGCGCTATCAATCGCTTGGCAAACAACAGAGCATCGCCAAGCAGACGCTTGATGACCAGGTATTTACTGTCTTGCAGGATCAATCAACCATCAAGGTCGACCAGGCACAAATCCACACCGCCGAGCTCGATATCCAATATTGCCACGTCACCGCGCCGGTTTCCGGCCGGGTCGGATTGCGCCAGGTTGACGCCGGCAACTATGTGACCTCGGCACTCACCAACGGCTTGGTGGTGATCACGGAAATCAAGCCGATCTCGGTGATCTTCACCGTGGCGGAAGACGACATCCAGCCGATCCTGGAGGAGCTGAACGCCAGCAGCAAGCTTGCGGTCGACGTGTATGACCGGACCGATACCGTCAAGCTCGCAAGCGGCGTCGTCGAGACGATCGACAACCAGGTCGACACCAGCACCGGAACGGTCAAGCTGCGTGCCACTTTCCCCAACGCGGACGAGCGTCTGTTCCCCAATGAGTTCGTCAATGCGCATCTGCTGCTGCAGACGCTGACCGGCGTGCTTCTCGTCCCGAGCCCGGCGGTCCAGAACGGCCCACAGGGCAACTTCGTCTATGTGCTGAAGAAAACGACCGTGGACGGCCATCAAACCGACCACGTCGCGGTGCAGACGGTCAAGACAGGCTTTGCGCACGCCGACAAGACGGTGATCACGTCCGGGCTGAACGAGGGCGACCAGGTGGTGATCGACGGCACCGACCGTCTGCATGACGGCGCCGCGGTGACGCTGCCGGGTAAGAGCGGCGGTTCCGATTCCGGGCACGATCATCACAGACGTGCCGAATGAATCTTTCCCGACTTTTCATCTTGCGTCCGGTCGCGACCACGCTGCTGATGATCGCGATCATGCTGGTGGGGCTGATCGGGTATCGTTTCCTGCCGGTCTCCGCATTGCCGGATGTCGATTACCCGACCATTCAGGTGCAGACCTTCTATCCCGGCGCCAGCCCGGATGTGATGACAACAGCGATTACGGCGCCGCTTGAGTATCAGTTCGGGAGCATGCCCGTTCTCGATCAAATGATCTCGCAGAGCTCGGGTGGCGCCTCGGTCATCACGCTGCGCTTCACCCTCACGACCAACATCGACGAGGCGGAGCAGGAGGTTCAGGAGGGCATCAATGCTGCCAACAGCCTGCTGCCCACCGATCTGCCCGCGCCGCCCACATACCAGAAGATCAACCCTGCCGACGCACCGATCCTGACACTCGGCGTGACCAGCAAGACAATGACGCTGGTCGACGTGCAAGACGCGATCAATGTGCGTCTGATCCAGAAGCTCGCCCAGATCAGCGGCGTCGGCGCGGTGCAGGTGTCAGGCGGCAACGTGCGGGCGCTGCGCGTTCAGCTCAACCAGCGCGCGCTGTTCGCCTACGGATTGTCTGCCGATAACGTGCGCACGACGATTGCCAACGTTAACGTCAACTCGCCGACCGGCGGCTTCGACGGGCCGCTGCAGTCGAGCACGCTGCGCGAGAACAGCCAGATCAACGATCCCGCCGTGCTGGCCAACCAGATCATCGCCTACGTCAACAACGCTCCAGTCCGGATACGCGATATCGGCCGAGTGGTTGAAGCGCCTGAGAACACGCAGCTCCAAGCGTGGGCGGGCAGGACGCCGGCACTCGTGGTCAACGTTCAGCGCCAGCCATCGGCGAACGTGATTGCGACCGTGGACGCGATCAAGCAGGAACTGCCGTCCATTGAGGCGTCGCTGCCGGCGGCCATCACCATCACGCCCCTGACAGACCGGACGGTCACCATCCGCGCCTCGGTCGCCGACGTCGAGTTCGAACTGGGATTGGCAATCCTGCTCGTGGTGCTGGTGATCTTTGTCTTCCTGCACAGCGCGCGAGCGACAATGATCCCGAGCCTTTCGGTGCCGCTGTCGCTGGTCGGCACGTTGGCGGTCATGTACCTGCTTGGCTACTCGATTGATAACCTGTCGCTGATGTCGCTGACGATCGCGACCGGCTTCGTCGTTGACGATGCGATCGTGATGATCGAGAACATCACGCGCTATCTGGAAGATGGCATGTCGCCGATGGAGGCGGCGCTTACGGGCGCGGGCCAGATCGGTTTCACCATCGTCTCGCTCACCGTGTCGCTGCTCGCGGTGCTGATCCCGCTGCTGTTCATGAGCGAGGTGGTGGGGCGCCTGTTTCACGAGTTTGCCGTTACTCTGGCGGTGACGATCGTGCTGTCGGCGGTGGTTTCGCTGACACTGGTGCCGATGATGTGCGCGCGCGTACTGCGCGGCTCGCCGACACCCGAATATGGAACCTCGGTCGCGGGCGAAAAGCCGGGCGCACGCCGTCGCGAAGGTCTCGCCGCGCGTTCCATTTCCCGCCTGATCGAGGGCTACCACCGGGCCCTTTTGGTGGTGCTCGACAATCAGGGCCTGACGTTGCTGATCGCGGGGCTGACCGTCGCCGCGACCGCCTTTCTCTACGTCGCAATCCCGAAAGGTTTTTTCCCCAACCAGGACACGGGCTTGATCCAGGGTGTCTCGGTCGCGTCGCAAAGCATTTCGTTTCCGGCGATGGCGGCGCACCAGGAGGCGATGGCGAACGCGATCCTTCAGGATCCGGACGTTGTCAGCCTGTCATCCTTTATTGGGATCGATGGGACCAACACGACGC
>CAXUIA010000056.1:0-6414 GCA_964250835.1 uncultured Acetobacteraceae bacterium
ATGGAGCATGGGGGGGGGGCGCATGACGGCGAGCAGCATGTCGCCGAAACGGCCGGTGACGTGCGGCTCGATCGCTTCGCGACGGAAGGCCCCGGCGAGCGGACGGCAGGCGCCCTGGCGGACGCTGACGGTGAAGTGGTTGGCCCAGAAGGTGGTGAGGCGCTCGCGAAAGCCGATCGGTGCGGCAAGGCCGCGCGCGAAGGTGTCGATGCGGTCCTGCTGGAAGATGTCGCGGAGCGGGTTTGGAGAGTGTGGCAGGGCTGGATCGTGCTCCGCTCGCCGCGCTTCGCGCTCGGCCTTCAGCGCGGCAAGGCCGTCCGAGGCGGTGGTGAGCGGCGTGGCGGATGGCCGAGTGTCAAGGTCGGCGATGAGGCCTGGGCGGAGATCGACGCTAGCGGCTTGGCCAGCACGAGGACCGAGGCCGAAGCGGAGGTTCTGCGCGATCGCCGTCGTTCTCATCGGTCCAGATTAGCGTAGGAGCGTTAACGAAGCTGGCTTGACGCGTATCGAAGTGCGACGGGCGCCTCCGGCTTGCAAATCGCGGCCGGGTCGCGCATGTGAGGTTTCGTCGTGAGGACCGGTCGGCCGTCTGCGGGCGGTCGCGCGCGCTCGCTCCAAATCTCGGGCGCCTGTCCATCATCCTGGAGGTTACAACGTGTCCGGCCACTCCGATCTCTCGAAGATCCGCAATATCGGCATCACCGCGCACATCGATGCCGGCAAAACGACAACGACGGAACGGATCCTGTTCTACACGGGCGTCTCGCACAAGATCGGCGAGGTTCATGACGGGAACACGACGACGGATTACATGGAGCAGGAGCGTGAGCGTGGGATCACGATCACTTCGGCCGCTGTCACGTGCGAGTGGAAGGACCACCGCATCAACATCATCGATACGCCGGGCCATATCGACTTCAACATCGAGGTGAACCGGTCGCTGCGGGTGCTCGACGGCGCGGTGTTCATCATCGAGGGGGTGGCCGGGGTTCAGCCGCAGTCGGAGACGAACTGGCGGCTGGCTGACCGTTACAATGTGCCGCGCGTGATCTTCATCAACAAGCTCGACCGGACGGGTGCGGATTTCTACCGGGCGTTCGATACGCTGAAGGAGAAGCTCGATATCGTGGCGCTGCCGCTGCAGCTGCCGATCGGAACGGAGGACACCTTCCTTGGTGTCGTCGACCTGGTCGAGATGAAGGCGATCATCTGGGAGGGTGGCGAGCTCGGCGCGAAGTTCCACGACGAGCCGATCCCGGAGGACATGCTGGAGAAGGCGAAAGAGCATCGCCAGACGCTGCTCGACACGGCGCTCGCCGTCGATGACGAGGGGATGGAGGAGTATTTCGAGCACGGCGACGTGTCGGTGGCGACACTGAAGCGGGCGATCAAGAAGGGCACGATCTCGGGTGCGTTCCGTCCGGTGCTGTGCGGGACGGCGTTCAAGAACAAAGGTGTGCAGCCGCTGCTCGACTCGGTGCTGGACTACCTGCCGGCGCCTGACGACGTTGAAGGTATCCGCGTCGCGCCGCCCGAGGGGGAGGAGGTCGACGAGCACACACTGCAGGTGATCCCGATCGATCCGAACGGGAAGTTCGCCGGCTTGGCCTTCAAGATCATCAACGACAAGTATGGCACGCTGACCTTCGTGCGGGTGTATCGCGGCGTGCTGAAGTCGGGCGACCAGGTCATGAACACGACCAAGGGTCACAAGGAGCGGATCGGGCGGATGTTCCAGATGCACGCCGATAAGCGCGCCGAGATCAAGGAGGTGCATGCAGGCGACATCGCGGCGTTCGTGGGATTGAAGGATACGGTGACCGGCGACACGCTGGCTGATGCGGCCGATCCGGTGGTGTTGGAGCGGATGGCGTTCCCGGTGCCGGTGATCGACATCTCGGTTGAGCCGAAAACGAAGGACGGGGTCGAGAAGATGACGCTTGGCCTGCAGAAGCTTGCCGGCGAGGACCCGTCGCTGCGGCTCAAGACCGATCAGGAAAGCGGTCAGACCATTCTGTCCGGGATGGGCGAGCTGCATCTCGAAATCATCATCGACCGGCTGCGCCGCGAATACGGCGTGGACGCGAACATCGGTGCGCCGCAGGTGGCCTATCGCGAGACGATCACCAAGGATCATACCGAAACCTACACTCACAAGAAGCAGTCGGGCGGATCGGGACAGTATGCCGAGGTGAAGATCGTGTTCTCTCCAAGGGAGCGCAACGAAGGCGTTCTGTTCGAGAACAAGGTCGTCGGCGGCACCGTTCCGAAGGAATACATCCCCGCCGTCGAGAAGGGCATTCGGGTGCAAGCGGAGACCGGCGTGCTGGCGGGCTTTCCGACCGTCGACTTCAAATACACGCTGATTGACGGCAAGTATCATGATGTCGACAGCTCGGCGCTGGCGTTTGAGATCGCCGCCAAGGCGTGTTTCCGTGAGGGGATGAAGCGGGCGTCGCCGGTCATCCTGGAGCCGATCATGGACGTCGAGTGCACGACGCCGCAGGACCATGTCGGAGACGTGGTGGGCGACCTGAACCGGCGTCGCGGAATGATCCAAAGCCAGGAGAGTTCTGGCTCAACGGTCATGGTGCGGGCGCATGTGCCGCTGAAGGAGATGTTCGGCTACATCTCCGACCTGCGGTCGATGACCAAGGGGCGTGCTTCGTTCACGATGCAGTTCCACCATTACGATCCGGTGCCGCGCAACATCGCGGACGAGATCATGGCGAAGTCGGCCTGACGCCTTGGCCGGTCCTGCCGTTGCGGGACCGGCTCCAATCAGACCCGGCTACTCTGCAAGGACGCGTTCGTATATTTCATGATGCGTCCTCGCAGGAGGGTCTGCCGCCGCAGACGACAGCTCGACGGCGCACGACTGGGTGGTCCGGTTGCAGCGGTTTCATCCACGACCATCAATTGACACCGACGGGGCCGGGTTTTAGTCGGTGAGACGGCACCATGGTCGCTGCAGAAGCGGCTCCAGGCAAAGATCCTGCCGCTGACAATATGGTGGCAACTACGTGTTAATCGGCACGGCGCTGGATGGTTTGATCATCCTTACTGACTGCCTCTTAGATGACCGTCGCCCGCACCAACCCGCCGTTAACGCTTTTACGAGAATCGAGTTGACACTTCCGCAAAGCTGTCGCGAGCCGGGTTCAACCACCACCTCAGAATAGCTGTAGTTTTATCGGGAACCTCGAGCGCCGGCAGATGGCCGCAGCTTGCAAAGACGTGGAAGTGAACATCGGCGATCAACGCCGCCATCTCCTCGGCCTCACGAGGAGGCGCGAGTCGATCGTCGTCACCGACCGCTATCAAGGTGGTATGCGGATCGCAGACAGAGAAGGGCGGGAATCCACCCGATCGAGAATTGCTTGCTGCTGGCGCAAAAAGGCAGCTCCTCCGACGCGTGTCGCCATGTGCCGGAGCTTGTCGGCAACCGGACCGCTTGTCTTGTCTGAGTACACAAGCGTTTTTAGCAAGCTGCGAGTGACACCGACGAAGCGGCCGTGCTTAAGCGATGCCATCCCGGCGCGCCTTTCAGCGGCACGCTCCGGCGTATCCGCACGTGCGCTGGTGTCGATTAGCGCAAGCCGGATCACTCTCTCTGGCGCTTGACGCATGATCTCCAGAGCCACATAGCCGCCCAACGACAATCCCACGAGCGCGAAGCGATCGGAGGCGACCGCCAGAACGCGCTTGGCCATTGCTGAAATGCTAGCATCCAGTGTCAGGTCAGCGATCAAGGGAGCGACGAAATCGGCAAGCCCGTCTATTTGCGGCCTCCACAACTATGAGTCGCAGAGTAGGCCTGGGAGAAAGACCGGTGGCAGTAATTTAGCAGAGTCTTTCGCGTGGACGTGAGCGCTTTAGGGAACGCTTGACCTGGCGTCCCGATCGCCGGCGCTTCCTGAAGAGGTGGCGACTTCGGCGTTGTTTGTCATGAACACCTTCTTCTCCAGTTTGCGCATGGCAACTGCCCAAAGACGAGGAGACGAGTTACCCGCGCAATAAGGCTTCCTTGCGCAAACTTCAGCGCGCCCAGAAACCGCGTCGGGAACGCTGAACACTTGTACAACCTCGACGCCGTCCCCCAGACAGTCACTTCAGAGGGATTGGTCATGGGCACGGATGCACCGATGGTCGAGGATGCCCACGCGGGCCTGGCAGGATAGTCCGTCGTCCAGATCGGCGAGGGGCGTGCGGCTGAGAGCTGCATCCTGTGCAGCCGCAGTGACGAGCCCTTCGGTTCGCGGCACAAGGACGTCGTGATTTCGCTGCCGCAGGGTGGCTCGGAACTGCACCGCCATCCGGCGCGCTCGTAACGAAGTCGACCAATGGCATTCAGAACAGCGACTTTGTTCGCCTGGCGTCGGGTCAGCATGCCGCGAGGCTAGATTTAGAGAGCAGCGCCATCGCCTCAGCGAGCATCTTTGCTGCGCCAGATTTGATAGGCAGCAGTCCGACACATCGCGGTCAACTCGCCCTTCGGCCTTGAACCAATATCGGAGCCTGTATCGCACCGAGCTCGCGGCCGACTGGCGGACGCGCCACCAGTGCTGCCAGGAGCCCGCAGCAGGCGGCGCCGGTCAGCCACATTCCGGGCACTGCGCGGTTGCCGGTCTGCTGGATCAGCCAGGTGCAGACCGCCGGCGTGAAGCCGCCGATGCAGGTGGCCAGGCTGTAGGCCACCGAGAAGCCGGAGTTGCGCACGTCCTGCGGGACGAACTCGGTCAGGAGCACGACCATCGCTCCGTTGTACGAGCCGTACAGGAACGACAGCCAGAGCTCGACCATGAGCAGGTGCGTAAACGAGGCATGGCCGACCAGCCAGTGCATTGCCGGATAAGCGGTGAGGATGGCGAGCAGCGTGGTCGCGATCAGAACCGGACGACGCCCGATGCGATCCGTGAGCGCGCCCGCGAGCGGCAACCAGACCAGGTTCGACAGCCCGACGCAGAGCGTCACCACCAGGCTCGCCCGGCTGGACAGATGTAGCACCGAGCGGCCGAAGGAGGGCGTGTAGGCGGTGATGAGGTAGAAGGCCGACGTCGTCATCACCACCAGCAGCACGCCGATCAGGACGACCCGCCAGGCCGAGAGCAGCCGGCGCATGATCGCGCCCATCCCAAGCACAGTGCGCGACGGCGCGTGCGCCGTCTCGTCGCGGGCGAGCGAGCGGCGCAGCACGAACAGGAAGGGTACGATGGCGCAGCCAATCAGCAGCGGGATGCGCCAGCCCCAGGCATCCATACGCGCCGGGCTCAGCCATGCTTCGAGCACCACGCCGAGCAAGGCCGCCACGATGACGGCGACCTGCTGCGACGCCGATTGTAGCGAGACATACAGGCCACGCTGCCCGGGCGGCGCCAGGTCGGCCAGAAACACCGAGGTGGATCCGAGCTCCACGCCGGCCGAGAAGCCCTGCAGCAGGCGACCGGCCAGCACCAGCATCGGCGCGGCGAGGCCGATCGCCGCATAGCCGGGCGTGCAGGCCAGGGTCAGCGTGCCGGCCGCCATCAAAGCCAGCGTCACTACCAGGCCGCGTCGTACGCCGATCCGGTCGACATAGGCGCCGAGCACCAGCGCACCGAGCGGACGCATCAGGAAGCCGGCGCCGAAGGTGGTGAGCGCCAGCAGCAGCGACCCGATCGCATTGCCGTTGGGAAAGAAGGCGCGGCCGATGGCGGCGGCATAATAGCCGAACACCATGAAGTCGTACATCTCGAGGAAATTGCCGCATGCCACCCGGACGGCAAGGCCGAGCCGGGACCGGGTGGTCTGGCCGGAGGACGTCATGGTTTGGCGCCGTGGCCGCTGGCACCGTGCAGTTCGGCCGCTTGGTCCCGGGATGCTATCCAACTCATCGCCCATTACTCTCCGGCTTGGACGTGTGCAGTCTGGATCAAGTTCTGGTGCTTGTCAGGCTGTGGGAGCCAGTCGCGTCCGCTCTGCCCGATGCACGGCGAGCCAGCCAAAGCCGAGGATCAGGCCAAAGATCCACAGCAGCCAAGCGCTTCTGAGGTGGTCGGCATGATGTCCGCCATACAAGGCCGGTTCCAGCGGAGCGCCAGGGCGTGACAGAGCACCACCACGGCAACCAGGACTGTTGTCGCGCTCTATGAACTTCCGGACGAGGACACCACTGAACTCCGATCAACTCATCGATCACGAGCTCGCGCCATCAAGGTGGCATCGCCGCAGGGGTCCGGCGTGCGAAGAAGTCAAGCAACGCTGATCACGGCATCCCTGCCACGCAGCGTGGCATTGGCTTGAGCACGATCTGACCAGTGTGGCTCGAGATCTTGCATGATCGCCGCAGTCGACGGCCTGAGGCGGTTTGGCGCCGGCGTCAGAAAAGATTGGTAACAGGATGCTGGCTTGGCGGGCGGCGAACGACAACGCTCT
>CAXUIA010000056.1:6424-11221 GCA_964250835.1 uncultured Acetobacteraceae bacterium
CAGATATGGCTGGCTTGTTAGCTCGGATGACTTTGGGCGCGGCGTTTGTTGTGGCTGCTCCGGCCTACGCGACCACAGAGACACCTGTGGAAGGCGCCACAGTGGTGGCGCAGAATGGCTTGACCAGCCCGTTGCAGGGGCCGCTTGCCTCTCCCAGTCCATCTGTCGTGTGCCGGCCGGTGCGGAGAGTGGTTCATCATCGAGCGCGGGTGAGGCAGGCGGCGCCGGTGCGCGAGGTGTTGGTGCCAGTGGTCCCGGTGCCATTTCGACCTGTGGTCGTCTATCGGCCGCTGGTGCCGGTGTTTGCGTATCGTCCGGTGACTCCGGTGTTCGCGTATCGGCCGTTCGTGCCGTTCTTTCCTTACAGGCCATTTTTCTACCGGCCCTTCTTATACTAGGCGTCTCTCCATTTCGTGGGCGATCAGAACGCGGGCGGTATTGGGTCGTGCTGCCATGCCTCCAGCATGATGCCCTCAAGCAGTTTTTGCCTGCCGAGATAGGCAAGATGGCCTGCCATGTTGGCGCGAGCCGCGCCGTCCAGCCCTGGCTTCAGGGTCGGGTAGAGTTTGCCAACCAAATTATCTGCGTTCGTCAAGCCGCCGCGGACGAGGTTGAGGATTTCACGTTCACGTCGTTGTCGTTGCGCGATCAGGGTGCTGACCATCGATAGTGGTTCGTCAATGACCGGTCCGTGTCCGCTGAAGTAGCGGCGGTCATTTCGGTCCGCCAGGCGTGTTAGGCTGTCGATATAATGGCCCGCATCGCCCTCCGGTGGCGGCGGAACGACGGAGGTCGACCAGCCCATGACGTGGTCAGCGGTAAACAGACTGCCGTCATAGGCAAAGCATAGATGATCCAGCGCGTGCCCCGGCGTGTGGAGCGCGCGCACGCGGCCGAACTCTGCACCTTCGCCGATTGCAACGTCGGCCATGATCCCCACGCGGGCGATGGCGGGATGGGCATGGATCGGCAGATCGAGTGCGCGCGCAAGCTTCGGCGCGAGCGCGATATGATCGCCATGCGCGTGGCTGACGAGAATGGTTGCGATGCGGCCGTTGCCGGCCGCGAGAACGGCGGCCAGATGGTCGTCGTCGTCCGGCCCAGGGTCGAGCACGGCGAGCGGTCCGCCCGGATCGGCCAACTCGATCAACCAGGTGTTGGTGCCGTGATAGGTCATGGGACCTGGATTGGGCGCCACGACCCGGAACACGCCCGGATGCTCGGGGATAGGCGTGCCGATCGGCGGTTTGGGTTCCTGCAGCCGGGCCGATCGCCGGGCTTGGACGTCAGCCAAAGGCGCCGACCTCGTGCATGATTGCGGTCCCGATCTCGCGCACGAGGCCGAACAGATCGGCGATCGGGCTGAAGATCTCCGCATGCTCACGCAGGTAGGCGGTGCCTGAGCCTTGAGCGCGCGGCTCACGGAAGTCGAGCTGACTGGTGTGGTCGGACGCGCGCGGAAAGATCAACGCCAAGAGCTCGAGAGCGGCCGGGATGTCGAGACGCAGCATCTGGTCGCCGAGCATTTCGCGCGTCGTGCCGTGACGTGGCGCGAAATAGGGGATGCGAGCGGCGAGTAGCCAGATACGCGCGATCAGGGCCTGACGGAGCGCATGGAGCAGGATTTCGCGGCTCGGCATGTGAGGCGCGTCGGGCCACGCGTCGCGCAGCATCAGATAGTCGTTCTCGATCCGGTGCGACATCGCCTGGGTGGCGGCCCAGAGATCGAGGCGCTCAAGGCCGGTCGCAACCGACACGAGCTCGTGGCGGCGTGACGGTTCGTTGGAGTGGGCGGCGCGATCGAGCCAGGTGCCGGGATCGAGCAGCATGACGGTCGCGCGCAGCACGTCGCGGTCGGAATGGGCGAGGGCGTGCGCTGCGAAGTCGAGCGCGCGACGAAAACGCGGGCTTTCGTCGAGCAGGCGATCAAAGGCCTCGGGGTGCCGGGCGGCGGCGCCGCCGAGGCCCTGTAGCGTGTTGGCGCACCAGCCGAGTTGCTGGAGAATGGCGTTGTTGGGAATGGCGCGAAGCTCGCGCGGGTGACGGATACGGGCGGCGATGCCGCTCGCGTCGGTCTGGCGGGCGGACGGGCGTGAGCCGGTCTTGTCGATCAATGCCGGGCCGAAGGCGCCGAGCAGGGCGGCGTAGCCGGGGTCTTCGACGAGGAGCTGCATCGAGCTGCCGATGGCGGCGAAGAAGTCGGCCGAGAAATCAGGATCGTCGTAGATCGGGTCCGGGAGTTCGGTGGCCGGCGCGAAGATATGGGTGGCGATGGTCGCGATGGTGGCGCTGGCGAGTGCCTTCGTGCCGAAGAGAGCGTAGCCGTCGCCGCCCTGAAAGGCGCTCTCCTCGCGCAAACGGATCCCGCCGGCGGTGAAGCTGGCGCGAGCCTGCGCGGGCGAGAGATAGGCCAGCCGGTCGGCGAGCGAGCCGGGGTGCGCGCCGCGGCCGATGCTTTCGCCATGCGTGTCGAAGAGTATGACTTCGATGTCGGTCAGGCCGCGCTTGATCAGCAACTCGCTGATTTTCAGTCGTAGCCGCTCGATCTGATAGGTCGCTGCGAGCTGTCCCACGTAGCGGCCGGAATCCGAGTAGCCGAACTGAACGCAGAGACGGCCGGCGCGCCGGAGATAGGCCTGGAAATGGGGTGACCGGACAGCCTCCTCCACGACGCGGATGCCGCGTTCCAGGGCTTCGGCGGTCTCGAACAGCGGGCTGATTTCGATGTGACGCTCGACGCCGAACAGCCTGGCGAGCCACAGCGCGACGAGGAGGGTGTAGCCGCTTTCGGTCTCGGCGATGAGGAAGCGGATGGGTGATGTACTGTCGATGTGCTTGGCGATCTGCGCCACCGTCATCATCAGCCGCGCCGCGGAGGCCTGCTCGACGAGGATTGCACCGAAGTCGACGGGCACCGGCTCGACGGCATCGAGCGCCTCATTGATCCGGGCGAGAAGCGAGCGACGGCTGGCAACGTCCTCCGGGCTGTCGGTGATGCCGAGCCGCTGACGCGCGACATTGTGGATCTGGGTTGCGTTGAGCCGCGTGTGACTGTGCGCGAGGCCAAGCCCATGCGACCGGAGACCGGCGCGGGCAACTGCAAGCGGCAGATGGTGATCGGTGGGTGCGGCCTGGAAGGCGGCATCGAAGGCGGCTTCGAGCTCGTCGGGATGCAGGATCGCGCGACTGCGTTCGTCGACCAGTGCTGCGGCGAAGCCTGCGACCTGGTCGGGGTCTGCCTTGGTCGGGCAGGCCTGACACTGCGCTTCGACGATATTGACGGCGTCGAACAGCCGTTCGGCAAGTAGGTCCGCGCCTTCGATCAGGTCAAGCTGAGCATGGAGGCGACGAAGCTGGAAAAGCTTCATGCGCAGGCGCATTCGCAACGTGGCATCCCAGGCGATGTCGGTGCGGCCGTCGGTATCGTAGCCGACCCAGCTCGCGAGCACGATCGGCCGGGGTTCAACGCTTCGCCAGGCGTTGGGCCAAATCGCGCGGGCGGCGCTCAGCAGCGCCTCATTGAGAAGGTCGAGCGCGTCGCGGCCGCGGACGATCGCAGCAGTCGCTTGGGCGAACTCCTGGTCCAGTGTGATGGCACCGGGGCGATGGGATGGTGCTTCGACGATAGCCCCGTTGCCGCTCGCGTGGGCGGCCAGGGCCTCATACAGCGCTGGCGGCATCGCGAATGTGGGATGAGCGGTGAAGACGGCCGAGAAGCGGCAGCGCACGCTGTCACGGAAGGTCGCGAGCGGGACCGGGCTGTCGTGCGGGTCTGGGCGGACGAGGCGTTGAGCAAGCTCGGTGAAGCGAGCTGATGGATCGAAATCGGGCAACAGGCCCACATAGGCGGCAAGTCGGGCGGCGCGGCGATCAAAGGCGGCGTCGCGCAGGTGACGGACGACGGCGGTGAGCTTGGCGAGGTCGGTGGTGCCGTCTTCGATCTGACGGGAGACGAGGAGTGCAACCGAAAGGACAGGATTGGCGAACGGGTCGTCCTCCTGTCGGGCGACAAGCTGTTCGACGAGGTCGACGTAATGGTCGGCAAGGGAGGCGGCTTGCTGGTCCGACATATGTCGCTCCGCCATCGATTGTTGCGCTGCATCAGGTGTAGGCCACTGGTCGTGTTGCTGGAACACCGATTGGCGGGTCTGGGCCTGCGGGCCCAGCGGGGGTTCGAGGCCGTGCCGGAGACATGCCTTCGGCATGGTGCCCTTGGTCTATAACGGGCCGATGGGTCCGTCTGATCACGAGTTCACTCTACGTAGACGCCTCGGGCGCTATCGGGCGTTCGCAACCGGCTTGCTGGTGGTGATGGCGCTTGTCGCGATCGCGGTGCCGCATGGGCGCGGCTGGGACATGCTCCGGGCGGCGGCACGAGCCGGGTTTATCGGCGGGATCGCGGACTGGTTTGCGGTCACGGCCCTGTTTCGACGCCCCCTGGGACTGCCGATCCCGCATACCGCGGTGATCCCGCGCGAGAAGGCGCGGCTCGGCAAGGCGCTCGGCACTTTCGTCGCCAACCAGGTGTTTACCGAGGCCGAGATGCTGCGGCTCATCGGGCGGCTCGACTTGCCGGGTGAGCTCGGGCGGTTGTTGGCCGAAGACGATGTCCGGGTGACGCTGGTGCCGACGGTCGCCGGCACCGTGCCAAGGCTGATGCGGACGATGTCGGACGGGACGGCGCGGCGGCTGTTCGCCTCCATGATGCCGGCCCTGTTCGATGGACCCGAAATGGGCCGGGTGTTTGCGCGGGCACTTCGGGCGCTTGTTGAGGGGCAGCGGCACCAGGCGATGGTG
>CAXUIA010000057.1:0-11079 GCA_964250835.1 uncultured Acetobacteraceae bacterium
GTCGTGCAGCACCTGACGTTGCAGGTTTGAGAGTTCCACGCGGTCATCATCGACGAGCCCGATGGCGCCGATGCCGGCCGCGGCCAGATAGAGTGCCGCGGGCGAGCCGAGGCCGCCTGCGCCCACGAGCAGCACGCGCGCTTCACGCAGCCTCGCCTGGCCTTCGCCTCCGAGCTCCGGCAAAAGGATATGGCGCGAGTAGCGTTCGATCTCGAGTTCGGTGAACGCGGTGTCCATGATTGGTCTTGTAGAAGAAAATGGGGGTCTGCCCCAAACCCTCTGGGCGCTGCGCGCCGAAACCTCAATGACGGAAGTCAGGCGGGTTTGGGGGCGCTCGCCCCCAGCGGGTCCAGGGCGGAGCCCTTGCAAATGACAGGCGCCGCCGAACGATCATCCGCCGCACTGGTGCTTTTCTCAGGTGGGCAAGACAGCACAACGTGCCTCGCTTGGGCGCTGGCAAGGTTTCATCGGGTGGAAACCGTCGGGTTCTTCTATGGGCAGCGGCATCGGGTTGAGCTCGAATGCCGTGCGCCGATCCGCGCGTGGTTCGAGGCGGCCTATCCGGGCAGGCTCGGTCCCGATCACGTGCTGGATCTTGAACCAGCGATGTCGGCACTCGGCGGCACGGCGATGACGCGAGATATCGAGATCGTGGTCGCTGAGGGCGGTCTGCCGAACACGTTTGTTCCGGGACGCAACCTCCTGTTCATGACGTACGCGGCGGCGTTGGCGTTTCGGCGGGGAACGACGCGGCTCGTCGGTGGCATGTGCGAGACCGACTACTCGGGCTATCCGGACTGCCGCGATGACACGCTGAAAGCGCTTCAGGTGGCACTCAACCTCGGCACCGAACGGCGGTGCGTTATCGAGACGCCGCTGATGTGGCTCGATAAGAGCGAGACCTGGGAGCTCGCCGAGCGGCTTGGTGGACCGGAGCTGATTGCGCTCATCCGTGACGAGACGCACACCTGCTACTTAGGTGCTCGCGAGCCGACCCATCCGTGGGGACGCGGATGCGGGAGCTGCCCAGCCTGCTGTCTGCGTCGAGACGGGTTTGAGGCGTGGCAGGCGCGTCAAAATTGAAGATTCTCGATGTCACTTCGAAGATACAGCTTGCGTTAATCCGTATGGATCAGGCTCACTCTCGTCGCTTCTGAGGGTCGATAAATGGCGGTTCGATGCACTCGGCCAACTAGGCTCTGTCGGGCGTCGATGACCGGTCTTTTGGCTGTTCTGGCGGTCTCGTATGCGCTGTCTCCCTATGTCGCCCTTTGGCGGGTGAGCGTCGCGTTGCGGTCTCATAACTTGGCGGCACTTCGGGCGGACGTCGATTGGGGTCAGGTGCGCGATGGGTTGAAGCTTGAGTTGACAGGGGGCGCTCAGCCCACCGTGCAGGCTTTGAAGACGGCAATGGCCACCAGCTCGACATCTGATGACGAGCTGCCGGACTTCGGCGACAGCTTTGCCAAGACGGCCGTTTCGAACGTGGTCGACGAAGATTGCGACGCCGAGCATGTCGAGGCGATGCTCGGCCACGGTGCTGTCCCTCGCGGCAGTCTGATTGAACAGGCCAAGCACATGGTGACGTGGGCATTTTTTACCGGCCCGGAGAGCTTTCAGGCTATGGTTCGGGTGGGCGTCGACCCTCATGAGGCCCCGGTTCGAGTCGAGATGGTGTTCACGCGCCATCACGGTTGGCGTGTGACGAGTGTTTGGCTGCCGACTCAGATGCTTTCCACGCCCGAGGCAAACGCGACCTGATTGAGGTAGCCCTGGTGATCGGCGGCTGATCGCCCCACTTGACGTGGCGGGAACGAGCCGAGAACGTCGCCACCAATGGACTTGCTGAGCAAACTGGAGATTCTGGCGGACGCGGCCAAATACGACGCTTCGTGCGCGTCGAGCGGAACCGATAAGCGGCACTCCAAGGGTAAGAAGGACGGGGTCGGCTCGACGGAGGGCATGGGCATCTGTCATGCCTATGCCCCGGACGGTCGGTGCATTTCGCTGCTGAAGATCCTTCTGACCAATTCCTGCATCTTTGACTGCGTATATTGCATCAATCGACGCTCCTCGAATGTGCAGCGGGCCCGCTTCACGGTCGACGAGGTGGTTCGCCTCACGCTGGGGTTTTATCGGCGGAACTGTATCGAGGGGTTGTTTCTCTCGTCGGGCATCATCCGAGATCCGGATTACACGATGGAGCGGGTGGTCGATGTCGCACGCACGTTGCGCGTGGTGCACGGATTTCGAGGGTATATTCATCTCAAGACGATTCCCGATGCCAATCCAGATTTGCTCGCCGAGGCGGGTCGGTGGGCCGACCGGCTTTCGATCAACGTCGAGTTGCCGACCGAGGGCGCGTTGCACGCTCTGGCGCCGGAGAAGGATCTGGGCGGGATCAGACGGTCAATGGGACGGATGCGAGCGTCGATCGATGCTTCAACGGACCGTCACGGACATCGAGGTGCCAAGCCGCCGCGGTTCGCGCCCGCCGGGCAGAGCACGCAAGTCATCGTGGGCGCGGACGACAGCACGGACGCGACCATCTTAGGGATGAGCACCAACCTCTATGCGGGCTACGGACTGCGTCGGGTCTATTATTCAGCGTTCAGCCCGATCCCGGATGCGAGTGCGGCACTTCCGGTCAAGGCGGCGCCGCTGGTTCGCGAGCATCGGCTCTACCAGGCGGACTGGCTGCTGCGATTCTACGGGTTCGAATTGGGAGAGATGCCGATGGGGAGCGATGGCAATCTGCCACTCGCCATCGATCCGAAGCTTGCCTGGGCGCTCGATCATCGCGACCGTTTTCCGGTCGATGTGAACACGGCAAGCCGAGAGGCGCTGCTTCGAGTGCCGGGACTGGGCGTGAAGTCGGTTGACCGGATCATTGTGGCGCGTCGTCACCGCCGGCTGCGGGTCGACGATCTGGCGCGCCTTCGTTTGTCGATCGGCAGATTGGCGCCCTTTATCACCGCGGCTGATCATCGGCCGGGTCGGGACGTAGAGAGCGGGGTTTTGTTGCGCCGCGCGGAGCGCAAACCGGCGCAAATGGAATTGCTGTAGTTGCCGTCCGTCAGCCTGGCTCACGAGGTCGATTTCGAGGGTTGGCGGCAGGCGTCGCGTCGGCTGGCGCTGCAGGAGATCGCGCCCGAGCAGGTTGTGTGGTCGGTGGGCGCGCCGTCGGACCTGTTTGCCGGTGAGCCGGCGTCTGATCCGGCGACACAGCCGGTGGGCACGTTCACTGTCGCACGTCCACTCGTGGAACTGGCGCAAACCGTCATCCAGGCGCGCGAGCCAGAGCGGTTCTCGCTCCTATACGAGCTGATCTGGCGGGCGCATCGCGGCGAAAAGCAGTTGGCGGCCCAAGTGACGGACCCGTCCGTGCATCGTGCCTTCCGTCTCGCGCAGTCCGTCCGACGCGATACACACAAGATGCGGGCATTCGTCCGGTTTCGGGAGGTGGCCGAACCGGAGGGTTCCCGTCACGTCGCCTGGTTCGAGCCGGAACACTATATTGTGGAGGCGAACGCTAGTTTTTTTGTCCGCCGGTTCGCGACCATGCGATTCTCCATCCTTACACCGTATCGAAGCATGCATTGGACGGGGGAGGCGACCGAGTTCGGGCCCGGTGCCTCGCTCGCGGACGTGCCGGACGACGATGCGCTCGAGCGCTACTGGCGCGCCTATTTCAGCGCGATCTTCAACCCGGCCCGGCTGAAGGTCTCCGCGATGCGCTCGGAGATGCCGAAGAAATATTGGCGCAACCTCCCCGAGGCGGCAGCGATTCCGGACCTGATCCGAACGGCTCAGGAGAGGACAGAGACGATGGTCGAGCAGCAGCAGGCGCCGCGTGCGCGCACCGAGACACGCCGACCCGACGCGGTCGCGAAGGCCGAACCTGACGGTGCGCTTGCGCTGCTGGCGCGCGAGGCGGCGGATTGCCGGCGGTGTCCGCTATGGGAACCGGCGACACAGACTGTGTTCGGCGAGGGTCCGGAGACGGCGCGGATGATGATGGTGGGCGAGCAGCCGGGGGATCAGGAGGACCTGATCGGACGGCCGTTCGTGGGGCCGGCGGGCCAGATCCTGGACCGTGCGATCAAGGAGGCCGGCATCGATCGCCGCGAGGTCTACGTCACCAACGCGGTCAAACACTTCAAATTCGAGCCTCGCGGCAAGCGGCGGATCCATTCAAAACCGGATGTGACGGACATCACCGCGTGTGCGCCCTGGCTGGAAGCGGAACGCAAGGTTCTCAATCCGGCGGTGACGGTCTTGCTCGGGGCAACGGCCGCACGTGCCGTGCTCGGACGGGCAGTAACGATTTCGCGCGAGCGGGGGCGGCCGATTGCGCATGTGGGAAACACGCAGGTGTTCGTGACGGTGCACCCGTCGTATCTGCTGCGGCTGCCGGACGAGGAGAGCAAGGCGCGCGAGTATGCGGCCTTCGTCGCGGACCTCAAGCATGCACAGAGCCTGTTGTGAGGCAGGGGCGGACCTTCTGCCTCACGAACTGCTGACAATTTAGTTGAAGATGCTGGCGCATCTGCGACAAAAGTCGTGGGTCCTTTAGGAGCCCGTCATGGCTCGTGCGCTTGCACTGGCGTTGCTCTGCCTGCTTGCCGCGTGCGCCAGCGAGCCGGCTCGACAGAGCTACGCGCCTGAGCGCAGCTCTTATCCGGCGCCCGGTGCGCCGGACGATCCTTGGGGACCGTATATCGACGAGGCATCGCAGCGATTCGGAGTGCCGGGCGCATGGATACGGGCGGTCATGCAGCAGGAGTCGCGCGGTCACGAGTATCTCGACGGGCAGCCGATCACGTCGAGTGCGGGGGCGATGGGTCTGATGCAGTTGATGCCCGACACGTATGCGGACATGCAGTCTCAATACGATCTCGGCGGCGATCCCTACGACCCGCATGACAACATCCTCGCGGGGACCGCCTACATCCGGCAGATGTATAACAAGTATGGCTCGCCCGGTTTTCTGGCGGCCTACAATGCGGGACCGGCCCGGGTTGATGATTACCTAGCCGGGCAAGGCGCGTTGCCGGCGGAGACCGAGAATTACGTGACCTCGATCGCGCCGCATTTGAGCGACGCAGCGCCTGGCTCGCCGCCGATCGAGGTGGCGGCAGCGCGGCCGGCGTCGACGAGACCTGACGGTTGTTGGCATGATCCAGACGCGGCGTACGACCCGGCGGCACCTTGCCAGTCGCGCCCTGTGATCGACGCGCTGCCGACCGGCCCGGCGGTTCAAACGGCCTCGTATGCGCCGGCGGCGACGGCGATCGGGCATTTCGATCCGTTGCCGCGTCCAACGGGGATGGCAGCGCCGATCGAGCGTGCGGTTTACCTGCCGCCGCCGACGCGCATCCTGTCGGGGCACTGGTCGGGGCATTGGTCGGTGCAGGTGGGAGCGTTCGGCCAGTCGGAAGAGGCGCGTCTGGCGGTCGAGCTGGCGCAGCGCGCGGCACCATCGCTCGCCTCCGCACGCGAGGTTGTCACAACCACGGGCGGCTTGGGAGGTCAGCTTCTCTACCGCGCTCGGCTGGCCGGGCTGGACCGCGCGGGCGCGTCGTCAGCGTGCGAAACGCTGCGGGCGCAGGCGATCGACTGCATTCTCGTCGCACCCGGAGGTTGATCAGCGCTTCGCGACGTCTCCGACAAGAGCAGCGCGCACATGGTGGCATGGCTGGATCAACTTGGTGAGCGCGTGTGCATCATGGCGCGTGCGATGTCGCGTGCCAGGTCCGGTGCGGAGGCAGGCTCGTGAAGCTGGCCGTCGAGAAATAGCGACGCGAGCCCGTGCACAAGGGCCCAGCATCCGAGCGTGAGCGCGTGCCGGGACGCTGGATCGGCCTCCGCGGCGACACGCTCGGCCAGCACCGAAAAGGCGGACTGGCCGGCGTCGCCCAACTCGGGATGCGAGCCGGCGCGCGGCGGCCCGAACATCAACCGGAATAGGGCAGGATTTTGGACCGCAAAGCTGACATAGGCGACGGCGAGCGAGACGAGCTTGTCGTCGGCGGGCGCCACGTCGTCTGCTGTGCGGAGCGCCGCTCGCAATCGCTCAAAACCACGCGCGGCGACGGAGGCGAGCAGCGCTTCCTTGTCAGGGAAGTGGCGGTAGGGGGCCATCGCCGACACGCCAGCCGCGCGCGCCACCGCGCGCAGCGAGATCGCATCCGTTCCGTCTTGCGCCAGAAGCTCAAGGGCGCAGGTGACGAGGCGAGCGGGCAATCCTTGATCGTTGATCATCGGCGAAGATGTGGGGTTAGTGTTGACGGTGTAAGCACCGACGCTTAGCTTACAACGTAAGCAGACGGTTTGGAACGATTGCGATGAGCCCTCAACGCGCCACTTCGGTCGACTTGTCGGCATTCCCTGATCTCGTCGTGATTTATCTTGGATACCGAGCGGCCAATCTGCGCGGTTTGCGCAGCCTGGTGCGGATCGGCCGTGGCCTGCGCGGCCTGATGAAAACGCGGCCAGACGGGTTGTTGCTCCACGAGGGTATGCTGTTCGGCTTGGCGCATGTTGGGTTTCGTCAGTATTGGCGTGACTTCGACAGTCTGGAGGCATTTACCCGCGCGGCTCTCCACGCAGGTTGGTGGCGCGATTTCGGGCGCGATACCGGAGGTGGCGGATTTTGGCACGAGACCTACCGTCTGGGTGGCGGCATGGAGGGCATCTATCTGGATATGCCGCCGCTTGGGTTTGGCCGTTTTGTACCTGGCGCGCGAGCTGAGGGCCCGACGCGGTCGGCCCGATCGCGACTGGGGCTTGGACCCAACCAGGACAGTGGGCTCACGCCTCAATCTGGAGCAAGCGCCCCAGCGACGGCCGTGCTCGTGGCGGAAGGCGGCGTTCTCTAGCGTCAGTCGTCGCCGGTGGTCTGCGCGGCATGACGCACGTCCCGACCTGGTCCTCCGAGTGCATAGTGTGCTGACTAGCTCGGTCGGTGGCAGCGCATCCTTTTTCGCCGCCATCGACACGCCGCCAGTATCCACCACGGCGGAGAATTTGAAGCAGGAGGGCGATGACGCTTGTGACCTGTCCGGGCGTGCGGCGCTGGTGAGAAAGCCTTGGGATGAACGACATGGTTGACTGGCTAAAAGAGCCCAGGGCGCGCGACGAGCGCCTGAAGGCAGGAGCAAAGTTCGCGCAGGGCAAAATGGTCAAGCCGGGCGACGCCACCGCCCTGCTTGAGGCGGTCATCCGTCCAGGAGACCGGTTGTGCATGGAGGGCGACAACCAGAAACAGGCGGACTTCCTCGCCCGCGCACTGTCCGAGGCGGATCCGAAGAAAGTCCATGACCTGCACATCGTGCAGTCAGGTTTGGTGCTGCCCGAGCATTTCGACCTGTTTCTGAAGGGTATCGCAAAGAAGCTCGACTATTCCTATTCCGGGACGCAAGGCGGCGCGGTCGCGCGTGCCCTCCACAATGGAACGATCGAGCTTGGCGCGATCCACACCTACATCGAGTTGTTCGCCCGTTACTTTGTCGATCTGACGCCCAACGTTGCGTTGACCGTGGCGCGCGCCGCCGATCATGACGGTAATCTGTATATGGGTCCCAACACGGAGGACTCCCCGGTCGTGATCGAGGCAACGGCCCTCAAGCAGGGCGTTGTCGTGGCTCAGGTCAACGAGGTCGTGACGAAGCTGCCGCGCGTCGATGTGCCCGGCGACCGGATCGACTTCATCGTGCAGTCCCCCAAGCCGTTCTATGTCGAGCCGCTGTTCACCCGCGATCCGGCGCAGATCAGCGAGACGATGATCCTGAGCGCCATGATGGTGATCAAGGGGATCTACGCGGAATACGGCGTCAGGCGGCTTAACCACGGCATCGGCTTCAACACTGCCGCCATCGAGCTGCTGCTGCCGACCTACGCCGACAAGCTCGGACTGAAGGGTAAGATCTGCACCCATTGGGCGCTGAACCCCCATCCCACTCTGATCCCCGCCATCGAGTCTGGCTGGGTCAAGCAGATCCATAGCTTCGGTTCCGAAGTCGGCATGGACAAGTACATGCGGGCCCGTCCCGACATCTACTTTACCGGGCGGGACGGCTCGATGGGGTCGAACCGCATGATCTGCCAGATTGCCGGGCTGTACGCGACCGACCTGTTCATCGGTTCCACCCTGCAGATCGACCTGGCCGGCAACAGCTCGACCATCACACAGGACCGTATCGCGGGGTTCGGCGGCGCGCCCAACATGGGGTGCGATGCGCGTGGTCGACGCCATCCGAGCGATCCATGGCTGAAGGCGGGGCGTGAAGCGTCCGACGGTCATTCCACTTTGGTGCGCGGCCGCAAGCTGGTCGTGCAGATCGTGGAGACGTTCAGCGGGAAGACGACGCCGACATTCGTCGAAAAGCTCGACAGCCTGAACCTGGCCGAAAAGCTGAAGCTCGAACTCGCGCCTGTCATGATCTACGGCGACGACGTCACCCACATCGTCAGCGAGGAGGGCATCGCCAACCTGCTGCTGTGCCGCACGGCCGGGGAGCGCGAGCAGGCGATACGCGGCATCGCCGGCTTCACTGAAGTGGGCCGTGCTCGCGACCGCAAGATGGTGGAGACGTTGCGAGCGCGCAGGATCGTCCAGCGTCCGGAAGACCTCGGCATCAACCCGCTCGACGTGCAACGGAGCATGCTCGCCGCACGCTCGGTCAAGGATCTGATGCGCTGGTCGGGTAATCTTTACGATCCGCCGGTCAAGTTCCGAAACTGGTAGAGCAGCGCGATGGAAAACCTGAAGTTCAGACACGTGGCCGCACGACGGCTCGGCGGCGAACGGGACCAGGCGATTATAGGCGTGGTCGCGTCCGGCAACCTTGAAGTCCTGCTGGAGCGTAAGCTGCCGGACGCGGACTGCGAAATCGACATCAACACGACGGTTAAAGGCTTTGACGAGACCTGGAGAGCGGTCGTGGCCGAATTCGTTGAGCGCTTCTCGCCTGGAGGTTTGCGGATTTCGATCAATGACGGAGGGGCCCGGCCGGACACGGTCTATTTGCGTCTGATGCAGGGTGCTGCGTTGATGGAGGCGAAATGACGGGGAGTGCGGCGACGCATGACGAGGCGAGCTGGTTTCAGGCGACTGCCCGCCAGCGCGTCGATGGCCTGCTCGATCCGGGCAGCTTCGCGGAGTTTCTCGGCCCGGCCGAGCGTCTGCAGAGCCCCCACCTCGCCCTGTTCGACCTCCCGGCGGCGTTCGACGATGGTGTTGTGATCGGCCGCGGCAGGCTCGACGGTCAAGATGTCCTGCTCGCGGCGCAAGAGGGCCAGTTCATGGGCGGCACCTTCGGCGAGGTCGGCGGTGCAAAGATCACGGGCTTGCTGCGCGCGGCACGCGATCATCATGATCTGCCGAGGACGGTTCTGCTGCTGCTCGACAGCGGCGGCGTGCGGCTGCAGGAGGCCAATGCGGGCGAGCTCGCGGTCGCCGAGATCATGCGCGCCGTCGTCGAGGCGCGGTGCGCCGGAGTGGCGGTGATTGCGCTCGTCGGAGGCAAGTCCGGGGCGTTCGGCGGTGCCGGGCTTGCGGCCGCGACCTGCTCGCGGATCGTCATCTCCGAGGAAGGCCGCATCGGCGTCACCGGCCCCGAGGTGATCGAGACAAACAAGGGGGTCGAGGAATTCGACGCTGCCAACAAGGCCCTGGTCTGGAGCGTCGTTGGCGGCAAGAATCGCCGGCTGATCGGCGGTGCGGACGCCTTCGCCCGCGACAGCATGAGCGGCTTTCGCGATGCCGCGATCGCCATGGTCGGCAAGGCGCCACCGTTCGAACTATTGACGCTCAAGGCCGAGCACGCACGCCTCGCTGCGCGGCATCGGGCGCTGGAGCACTGCGAGGATGCGGTCGGCATGTGGAGGGTCCTTGGCATCAACGACCCAGAGGCGGTTCGAGACATGGACGAGGATGAATTTGGCCGGCTGGCGGATCGCCTGAAGGAAGCCAACCATGACGCTCGATGAAATTCTCGGGGGCCTGTTCCCTGGGGGACAGGACGTCAAGACCAGCGCGGACGGCTGGATCACGGGCACCGGCAGGCGCCGCGACGGTGAGCCGGTAGCGGTGATCGGGGTTGCACACGGCGAGCCGCTCAGCGCGGCCGGCGTCCTGCATCTCGGCCAACATGTGCTGAGCGTGGTGGAGGCCGGCGGCAACACTCCGGTCCTGGTGCTGGTGGATACGCAGGGTCAGCTGATGGCGCGTCGTCAGGAAATGATCGGCCTGAACGAGTATCTCGCACATCTGGCCAAGTGCCTGCTGCTGGCGAGTGCCAAAGGGCATCGCACGATCGGACTGGAATATGGCCGCGCGTCGGCGGGCGCGTTCCTGGCAACCGGGCTGGCGACTGACAGGCTGGTTTGCCTGCCGGGCGCCGAACCGACGGTGATGAATCTGCCATCAATGGCGCGGGTGACGAAGCTGCCGGAAGACAGGCTGAAGGAGTTGGCGAAGACCACATCCGTCTTTGCTCCGGGTCTGGACCACCTGGCTCAGACTGGCGCGATCGCGGAGGTATGGGATCCTCAGCAGCCCCTCGACGAGCAACTTGCGGCGACGTTGGCGCGGACCGAGCAGAAGGACGCGCGCGATGACCTCGGCGCCGAGCGCCGTGGCAGGCCGATGGCGGCGATGGTTGCCCGGCAGGTCGTGGCCGCGGCAACCGATGGTCGCGATGCTGCGGCGGCATGACCTGCTGCGCCCCGGGCCGGCGGCCTGGGACGCGATGCTGGCAAGCCGTCCGGATCTGGCTGATGTGCCGCTGCTGCCGGACTGGGCGCGTCGGGGTTGGCCGGTGATCGTTCGCCGCCGACTGCCCGACGACGGCTTGGCCTCGGTGCCCGCGGCCGTGCCGCTGCCGCCACGCTACGGCAAGAGACGGATCGCGATCAGCTTCCCGGCGGGGGGCCTGCTCGCGGCGTTGCCGCGGGTCTCGTTGCGCGAAGCCGCAACAAGTGCTCCCGCTGACTGGCTGGGGGTGATCGCACGCCTGCTCGCAGTGGGGGAGGATGCCGGTGTTGAGCCTTGCGTGTTCGGCGCGCTGCTGTGGC